>JAZOOK010000118.1:0-16864 GCA_045654965.1 Candidatus Coprovivens sp.
TATAATTAGCTATAAAATCATAATCTATTAATTCATAACTTTTTTTATCTGTTATGTTATCTATTTTATTATAGTTGTTTATGTATAGTTGGTTTTTACTTAGGTTTATGTTGTATGATGTATTGTTTAGATATGTTCTTATATTGTTTAGTATCATTTAATCACCTATATAAGTATATGATTAATGGATGGTATTTATTTTAAAATATATACTCTAGTTTATTTCCTTTTTTATTACATAAAAAAAGAAGACTTTTGTCTTCTTATAAGTTTTTCATAAATTCTTCGTATTTTGGTATTACTTCTGAAGCAGGACCTTTCATCATAACTTCACCTTCATTTAACCATAATACTTCGTCACATAGTTCTTTTATAGTTCCTAAACTATGTGAAACTATTATTACTGTTCTTGTGTCGTCTGAAATAAGTTCTTTCATTTTGTTGTAACTTTTTTCTTTGAATTGAGCATCTCCTACTGATAAAACTTCGTCAATTAATGTGATGTCAGTTTCTAGTATTGCTGTTATAGCAAATGCTAATTTTGAATACATTCCAGAGGAATATGTTTTAACTGGTTTATTTATGAAGTTACCAATATCAGCAAATTTGATTATTTCTTTTTCTTTTGCTGCTATTTCTTCTTCAGAGAATCCTAATAACATACCAGATAAGTAGATATTTTCTTTACCTGTTAGTTTTTTGTTAAATCCTACTCCGATTGATAATAGAGATATTGTTCTACCGTGTAGATCTATTTTACCTTTATCTGGTGAGAAGATACCTGCTATAGCACGAAGCATTGTTGATTTACCAGCACCGTTTTTTCCTATAATACCAAGTATTTTGCCTTCTTCTACTTCGAAGCTAACTCCTTTTAAAGCATGGAACAGTTCTACTTTTCCGCCAAAGTTTTTCCATGATGCTCTAATTGATGTTTTCTTTAAACCTCTATAAGTTATGTGAAGGTCTTTTACTGTTATTGCTATATTTTTTTTGTTTTCTTCTTTTGCCATACTATATCACCTTTGCATAACTATTTTCGTTTTTATGTATTACATGAATACCAAGTAAGCATAATAGTAGTCCTATTACTAACCATATTGCTAGTGCACCAAAACTTGGTAAGGAACTATATATTGCCACTTTTCTTAATTCGTTCATACAAAACGCTATTGGGTTTACTCTTAATAATATGAATGCTGGCATTCCTTTTAGTTTAGTATTTATGTTATAGAAAATACCAGATAGATAGAATAACATTTTTAATCCGATATTTGTTAAATTAGCCAGGTCATTTAATGTTACTCCAAAATGCATCAGGATCATCCCTGCTCCGAAAGATATTATGTATAAAACTATTATGATAGGTATTATAAATAATATAGTCCATGAGAATGGTACTCCTTGTACAATCATTAAAATGAATGATAAGCACAATGAAATTCCGAATTTAAATAAGTATGTTAATGATTTAGAAAATAATAATATATATTTAGGTAAGTATACTTTTGTAACTAAATCTCTATTGTTAATTATTAGTTTTACGCTACCTGTCATCATTCTATTGAAGAAATCCCATGCTGCTAATCCTATCATTACAAATGATGCAAAGTATGGATCTTTGTTGTCGAATACCATACCAAATACAAATGTGTAAATTAGCATAAAGCATAGAGGTTCGATTACCCACCAAAGCCAGTTTAATCTTGAATCTGCTACTTCGCTTTTTAGTTCTGCTTTTGCGGAACGAATTGCATACTTTCTATATTTAATCATGTTTTTAAGAAATTGTTTCATTTCTCTATCACCTTCTATAGTATTTTATCATTTTTTTGATAATATATAAAGCATTTTAGAGTTTCGTGAAAAAAAGTCGCTTATTGCAACTTTTATTCTTTTTCCATTAAAGCTTTATATAATCTATCTCTTTGATTCTTATCGTTATGAATAAAGAAGTTATCCATTTTTTTCAATTTATCTTTTGATGGTGTCCCACCATTTTTTAATATTGTTTCTAATTTTTTTAATGTTTCTTCACTAGTTTGAGTAAAATCTCCAAAACCATTATCGAATTTGAAGTCTAATTCTCTATATAAGTTCATTCCTGATTTGAATTTTATATAATCTGGTACAAAATACATGATTGAACTTTTTACATATACGAAATCGAATACATAACTTGAGAAATCTGTTATGAATACTTTGTATTCGCTCTCTGGTAAGTCTGCACCAATCTTTATTCTTTCATTTTCTATCTTATATAAGTGTTCGTATTTTTTGAAGATAGGATGAAGTTTGAAGTTTAATGTAAAATCGTATTTTTCAAGCATGTTTGCTAATTCTTTGCTATTTAAGAATTTTTGTGTTTCTTGATAGAATTCTGACTCTGTGAAAAGATTGTCTATTGCTTCAAAACCGCTTGCTGCATTACCAACAAGATATGATCTCCATGATGGTGCATAAAGGATTGTGTTTGTCTTGTTAACTTCTGAAGTTAAGAAATCATAACGTGGCATTCCGCAATCAATTAAATGATCTTCTGTAAAACAATAATTATTAATGAAGTTTTCTTTTTCAAAGTGACTTGATATTACTTCTCTATCTAGAGGTAGTCTATCTAAGGAATATTTGTATGGCATGTGAGCATGCAATATTCCGTGTTGTAAGTAAACAACTTCAGGTATCTTAGCAATGTCTACATAATATGTGTATGCATTTTTTGTATATGGTGAACTGTTTTCTTGTTCAATGAATGCTGTTATTATTTTGTCTGCTTTTAAATACATAAATTTGTGTTTAAAACTATTGAATTTTATGATTCTTCTTTTTGCTTTACCATTAAATAATCCTTTATTAAATTCTTTAGAATTGTTTGATACATAATATCTTTTTATTCCGTCTTTTTTCTCAATGTCATGAATGAATTGATAGTAACCATTATCTTTTTTTACACCTTTGCAATCATAATATAACCATACCTTTTTCTTAGGATTATATAAATTACTAAGTATTCTAACTAATAATTTTTTTCTATCTCTAGCTAAATAATATAAGAAATTATTTGTTTTTAGTTCTACTCTATCTAATAATGTTGTTTTCTTTATTTCGAATGCAGCATTTTTTTGATTGTATTCAATTAAATATTTATTATTTAAATATTTGTATCTTTTTAATTTATCAGAGAAAACTGTTCCAATTGGGAAATTCATTTTACTTGGAATTACATTGTCTTTATATTCTATGAATATTTTGAATGTATCAAGTTTTTTATAATCTAATTCTATTTCAGATAGATAAAATTGTGCACATTTTTCTTTGCATTCATAGTAACTATGTGATGATTCTCTAACTGGGAATTCAACTGTTTTTAAATTTGATGAATCAAGTGAAACTCTTACTGTTGGTTTTTCATCATCATATAAGAATACAGGAGATTTTATACATACCATCATTTTTATTTTGTCTTCAATAATTCTAAATTTTAATAGATCTACTTCTACCGTATCTGAAGAGAAGATAAGTTTGTTGTTGTTAACTAATGCTATTGAATGATGAGATGTAAGTACTTCTCTATTACTGCTCTTTTTATCTTTAAAACTCATCCAATAGAATTTGTGGTAGAAATTTACTGCTGGATGATAAAGGATTGCTTCATCGTTCATTCTTGTTATTAGTTTTTTTATTCTACCAAATTCTTCTTCGAATTTTTCACCTTCGTATTGATAAGGCATTAAAATACCTGCTTTGTATTTCCAGTTAATATCGTTTATGAATAACGCTTGATAATATTCAGGAATTTCATTAGGAAATTGTTCAAAAAATTCTTCCCAATATTTCATTGTTGGTTCAAATAAGTAGTATGCATGGAATTTTGTTTTTGTTACACTTTTTGCTTGTTGAGTGTACCAATATGTTCCGTTTTCAACATAACCAACTTTCATTTTGTCTTTAACAACGTACATACTGAATTTTTGATCTTCGTGGAAATCTCCTTCGAATTTTAAATTTTTTTCGAATTTGTTTTTAATACAATAATTCATTGTTGTTATTGATACGTACCAGTTTTCTTTTTTAGTTATATCATAAACACCTGTCTTTGTTAGATACTTAGAACGGTAATGTTGTTTTAATTCTTTTCCGTTTAGTATTGGTATTATTTTATAACTAACTAAATCTATTTCGTCATAGTGTTCATCAAAGAATGGTACTATGTTTGATACGACATCGTCAGATATTGTGTCATCAGAATCTAGAAATAATATGTATTTTCCTTCTGATTTTTCTAAACCGATATTTCGTGTATCGGATACACCACTGTTTTCTTTATCTATAACGATGATATTATCTCTTTCGTATTTTTTTATTATTTCTAAACTGTTGTCTTTAGAACCATCGTTAATTAATATTGTTTGAATTTTTTTACTATCATATTTTTGGTTTAATATAGATTTTATACTTTCTTCTACAGTTTCTGCTGCGTTATATACTGGAACTACAACTGAAACGTCATATTTAAATTTTTTCATTGTATAACCTCCCTACATTTTTTATTTTATCATAGTATTACTTGCTATTTAAATGCTTTTTACGTTTTTATGTATATCATTTTACTTATTTTATTAAAAAAACAACATTTTTATAATGTTGTTTTTTCTATTACGAAATTTGCTAATTCTTTTGTCCAATTCGTTTTTAAATCAGCTATGTATCTATTACAGAATTCTTCAGTACGTTCGTTATTACATCTATTCTTTTCAATATTTTTTATTATTTCTTCAATGTCTTCAGAAATGAATCCAGGCATTTCTTTTTTATAGTTAAGGTATAATCCTCTTTCATCTATGTATTTGTCATAATCAAAGATGTATAAATATATTGGTTTTTTTGTTATTGCTGCTTCGTACGAAATAGCTGAATAATCAGTTATTATATAATCTGCAACATGTAGCATTTGCATACCTGTAAAATGTATTTCTTCGTAGCATTTACCTTTTTTATAGTAGATTTTATTTGTATTATTATGCAATTTTAATATTAGTGTGTATTTATCTAAATTAACTGTATTGACGATTTTTTCTAATGGTAATTCACCATTTTTTCTAGAGGTTGGACAATATAGTATGATTTTTTTCTTTTTATCTACTTTAGGATATTTTTTGAAGAATTCGTTTTTTAATTCTTTTTCTATTTTTTTTGATTTTAGATAATCAACTCTAGGTAAGTTCATTACTACCATATTTTCTTTTTTTGCATTAAATGCTTCTTGGAAATTTGGTAGTGAAGTTTCACTTGATGTTAAAATATAATCGTAGTTTTTGTGCATTCTCATTAGATGAGATATTTTACTACTTCTTCCATCAACTGTGTCTAATGATGAATAGCCGAATTTCTTTAGTGAACCTAGTGCATGCCACATTTGGATTACTGTTAAACTTTTTTTATGTTTAAGTATACATACTGGTATGCAGTATGAATCAAGTAGTACTACTTTTGATGTAGCAATATGATACATTTGAACGAATATATGTAGTACATAACTAAATTTGTTTTTTAAACCAGATTCTAGTTTTTTACATAATTCTTTTATTTTTAGGTCTTTATTTTGTTTTAATAATTCTTCTTTAAGTAGTTTGAAATCTAGTGATACTTCGTTACTTTGTCTACTTATGAATGTTATTTTGTTTTTATTTGTTGGGAAAAGTTTTATAAAAAAATATATTAAATTGGCAAAAAAGATGCCGATATTAATTATTATCTTCATCTTTTTTACTTTCAAATATCCATTTATATGTTTTTTCTGTAGACTTGCCGTCGCAAGCACTTATAAATTTTTCTATAAACTTTTCTCTTTTATCTTTACATAAATCTTCGCTTTTTATTGCTTTTATTAGTTCTTTTGTGTTTTTAGCAACTGTACCAAAGATGTATTCTTTGAACGGGAAGTATAAACCTCTACCATTTTCATAATCTTCTTTGTCATAAGCAAAATATATTATTGGTTTGTTTAAGAATGCCCAGTCAAATATAACAGATGAGTAATCAGTTATTAGTATGTCTGTTACTAATAATAATTCATTGATATCTCTTTCTTCTGAAAGATCTTGATAAAATCCGTTATATTTTTCTAAATTATAGCCTTCTCTTTTCCCATTTAGAATATTGTTGTATAGTGCTGGATGCCATTTGAATATAAACACATATTCGTCTTTATATTTTTTGTAAACTTCATCTAAATCTAAATGTTCAAAACCATAATCAGCATCATTTACTCTTGTTCCTCTGTATGTAGGAGCGAATAGAATTACTTTTTTGTTTTTTAACCATGGGTATTTCTTTTCTACTTTTGTTTTCTTTTCTTTCATCAACTTTTTGTTGAAGAACATGTCAGTTCTCGGAAAACCTGTTGCACCTACTTTATCTACACCTATTGAGAATGCTTCTGCGTAACACGGTCTTATTTCTTCACTACTTACAATTGCTTTAGTATATCTTTTATATCCTGGGTGTACTGTTACATTTTTTAGGTCTCCGCCATCTTTTGCTCTTGAATGACCAAATTTTTTGTAAGCTCCAGGCCCATGCCATAATTGAACTAATTCTTGGTTTTTTCTTACTTTCATATATGAAGTATATTGGCAAAAATCATCTAACATTATATATTTAGAAATTGAAAGATTATATATTAATCTTATTCTTTCTTTGATACTTCTTTTTACTCTTCTATCTGGTACAAAAGAAGTTACTTTTTCATATTTATCAGGCAAGAAATCATATATATATTTTAAATTTCCGTCTCCTATATCTTTTCTTACATCACTTATAAAAAGTACTCTATTTTCTTTTATTGGTAAGATACAAAATATTCTATTAAAGAATATAATGAATAACTGACCTATTGCTCTTTTTATTTTTCCGAATATTGCCATTATTCTTCACTTCTTTCTTTTTTTATAAATTCCATTTCATTACAGTTTTAAATTCATTTATTGCATCATTATCAAATGCTGTGTTAATGTCATTTACTGTATTTATGTCTATGAATTCTGAGATTATATTTGATACATAATCTTGCATTTCTTCATCTTGTAGTAATTCTACTGATTTTGCGAAATCAGAATAACTACTTCTACTATTTCCTATTAGCGTAATTCCTTTTTCAAGAACCATTCTTGTATTTATATCTACTGGTTCCTCTGTTACACCTAATAACGCAATTGTTCCTTGAGGTTCGATTACGTCTATCATTTGATCGATTGCTTCTTCAGCTTTTGGTCCTCCAACACATTCGAATGCGTGATCTACTTTAAAGTCTGGACCTAATTCAGTATTAATTAATGTTTCATCAGCGAATGAGAAGTAATTTAATTTTTCTCTACGAGTTCCGATTACTATTATTTCGCTTTCAGGGAAATATTTTTTTAATACTAGTGCTTGGATGTAACCTACGCTACCACATCCCCAAACTCCAATTCTGTCGATTTTTTTATGGCTTCTTTCTAAGAAACTTTCTACTGCGTTTACTGAAACACTAATTAGTTCTAATTGTGAAGCTATACTTTCTTCGATTCCTTTTATTGGAATTATTCTATCTCTTTTCATGAATACAGCGTTTTGCATGAATCCATCTGTAGAACTAGATCTAAACTTTGAACTTCTTAAATAGTTTTCTTTAATGATTTCACTATTTTCTGTAGGAGTATTAGGAATCATTACTACTTTTGTTCCTTTTTTGAATTCCTTTTTAGGATCATAAATTACTTCTCCTACACTTTCGTGAATTAAAGCTAAAGGAAGTTTTTTATCTAATATTTCTTTTTTTCTTTTTCCTTGATAATATCTTTGATCTGCTGCACAGATTGAAAGATATGTTGGTCTAACTATTACAGTTTCGCCATCGTATTCTTCTTCTTTGAAGAATGTTTCAAGGTTTCTGGGTGAAGTTAGTTTAACTACTGTGTTAAGCATTACTCTTTGTCCTCAAAAGTATGACCAATCATTAAGTTAGCCATTTTTAAATCATGTTTAGTTGTTATTTTTATGTTGTAAGTTTCACCCATTACTAATCCAACTTTTTTATTTTTAATAACGTATACCTTACATGCGTCTGTTAAAATTGCTTTTTCTTCTTCAGTTAAGCTTTCGTTAATTTTTATAAATTCTTTTAATTTGAAACTTTGTGGAGTTTGTCCTTGATACATTTGACTTCTAACTGGAATGTTAGATATTACTTCACCATCAATTGATTCTACGATTGTATCGAATGCAGGTACAACTGTATCAGTAGCACCATATTTTAAACATCCTTCTACGTTGTCTTTGATTATTCTTTGTGTGATAAACGGTCTTACTGCATCATGAGTAACTAATACCACATCTTTTTTTGTTTTATAATTTTCTTCGATATGTCTACAAATATTCATGATAGTACCATTTCTATCACTTCCACCTGCAATGATATCTATTCTTTCGTCATCACAGTATTTTTCAACTATATCTTTTGTATATGAAATCCAGTTTTCTGGAACTGCTACTACTATTCTTTCGATTAATGGAGATATTAAGAATTGTTCAATTGTATGAACAATAATTGGTCTTCCTCCTAAAGATAAAAATTGTTTTGGTAGATCTGTTTTACCCATTCTTGTTCCAGAACCACCAGCTAATATACCAGCAAAATTCATGCTAATCACCTTCCTACTTTCCATTATAACAACTTATTTATGCCAAAACAATTAATTGACGTTAATTGACAGTTAAAACTTCGTTGGTTTTGAATTCTTCTTTTATAATTTTTTTTGCACTTCTATATAACTCTATGATTCCTATACTTACGCTTAGTATAAGAATTATAGTTAAAGTGTTTAATACTAACAGGTTACTTATGTTAGTTGCAGTACCAATATAAGTAGTTATATCTTTGCAATATGGCGTTACTAATAGATGTATTCCTAATATGTATAAACTATCTTTACCTAGTTTCTCAATGATATTGAATTTAGATAATGTTGTCGATAATATAAAGTATCCTATTATTGATGGTATAGCGCTTATAAAATATAAGTTGCTTTTTATATTCGATATGTCACCATTGTTTCTATTAGCGATTATTAAACCAAACATAATCAATGTAATACCTACACTTTTTTTATTCATTGTTTCTAAAATACTATTATGATTATTTATTAGATAAGAGAATAAATAACCTGTAAAAAGGAATAAAAGTGCTGGGGGTAAAACTGTTAACTGAAAGATTGGCATTGCGTATTTTTGTTGAACAGTTAAAGTAATTGCGGTACAAATCCCGGCAATAAAAGCTAGTGTATTATATTTGAATTTCCTTATTAAAAATTCAAATACTATGATGCATATAAAGAAGAATAATAAGTACCATAGTGCTACGTTATTACTATAATAACTTAACCATTTACCTCCCATTAATAAACCTTTAATTTGGTTTATTCCGATTGTTGCAAGATTTCCTGTTTTTATAATCGTTACTATATTGTTGAAAATTATCATACTTAATATCCAATATAAGATATATGGTATTAAGATTGTTTTTATTTTTCCTTTTATAAACGTTGACCAATCTTTTGTTTTAGCTCCGTATCTTAGATATCCTGATATGAATAAAAATAGTGGCATATGAAATGTATATATATAGTTTCTAAAAGGTGAGCCGCAATGTCCGGCAACAACTAATATAATACCGATACCTTTTAATATATCTATTCTTTTATCTCTCATAATTATCCACCTTCGATTTTATGAGTTTTATGATAGCATCAATTCGTATTCATTACTATTTAATCTATTATTTTTTTACGTTTTTTTACACAAAAAAAGATGATTTTTAAATCATCTTATTTACTTAATCTTTCTTTAACAAGTTTGCTTACTAAAGAACCATCAGCCCCTGCTCCTAAACGAACAGTTGCTTCTTTCATTACTCGACCCATGTCTTTCATGCTTTCTGGTTTTAACTCATCGAATATTTCGTCTAACTTAGCGTTGATTTCTTCTTCACTTAGTTCAGCCGGTAAATACTTTTGTAAGCAAGCAATTTCTTTATTAAGATTTTCTACTTCTTCAGTTTTACCGTATTTTTCGAATTCAGTTATACTATCTTTTCTTTGTTTAACTTGTCTTTTGATAACTACCATTACTTCTTCATCAGATAAGTCATGTTTTAAATTAATTTTTTCTAATTGAAGAGCACTTTTTAACATACGTAGAACTGATAAATCAAATTTATTTTGTTCTTTCATAGCTGTAGTCATATCTTTTAATATTGTGTCATTTAATGCCATTTAAGATCTTCCTATCTGTCGCTTTTTCTACGTTTTCTTGAATTTCTAATCATTTCTTCTTTAGCTTTACGTCTCTTAACTCCAGGTTTGTCATAGCATTTTTTTTCTTTTAATTTTGAAGGGACACCGCTTTTAGCAACTTTAATTTTAAATTTCTTTAATGCTGCGTCTACGTTACCGTTTTGTACTACTACTTTAGTCATTAATACTTCCCTCCCTTCATTAACTATATAAGATTATAACACTAGAAAAATGTTTTTACAAGAAAAAAACTACGATATTTAGGGCTTTTTCGTAGTTTTTTACGTTTTTTTAAAATTATAATAAGTATAAAATTGAAAACATTGCAATTCCATATATCAATATCATTACTAATATTTTCTTGTTATTGATTATTACATCTACTGGATCACCAAATGAATCTTGTTCTATTTCTAGACTATATAACATGAATATTATCATAATTAATGGTATTGTCCATATTAGATAGTTGTTGCCTGTTCTGGCAATAACGTTTGCATCTGTTGCCCACATACTGTATGAAACTATAGATAAAGTTAAGCAACTATACATGTTTTTATCAAGGAATTCTTTGTTGTATGATTTTAGTACTTCTCTTGATTTATTACCATTTTTTATTATTTCGTTTCTTCTTTTTCCGAATCCTAAATAGAAACTTCCTGTCATTACCATTAAGTATAACCAGTTAGAAATTTCTACTCCTGTAATTACGCTTCCTAATAATACTCTTAATAAGAAACCTGTTACTAATATAACAACATCGATTATTGCTATATTTTTTAATCCTTTGCTATAAGCTATATTTGTTACAAAATATATTAGTGGTATTAAGAATATACCTATGTTTTTGTGTAAATGATATAGTACAACAATTAGTGAAATTACTAATATAAGTAAAATGTATTTTATTATTTGAGCTTGTTTAATTGAAATTTGACCTGAAGGTAAAGGTCTATTTTTTTTCTTAGGATGTTTTTTATCATTTTCTATATCTTCTATATCATTATTTATATAAATAACTGATGAAAGTGCTGAAAACATTAATAATCCTAGCAATGATATTCCTAGCAACTTCATGTTGAATAGATTTCCACTAAATATAATTGGCAAAAGTATTAGACCATTCTTTGCCCAGTGTGTTACTCTTAGTAGTTTAAAATATTTTTTCATTCCTTATCATCTCCTATTCTATATTTTACCCATTTATAAAACTCTTGGGAATCGTTTGTATTAGTTGTTTGGATTTTGTATGTGATATTTCTATCTTCTAAATTATATAACATTCCAGTGAATTCATTGAATGTATCTATTATAATTATTTTTTGATTTTGTGCTTCATCCAATCTTTTTGTTGTTTCTTTAGATATTTGATAGTTATGTTTTAAGTTGTATTCTACAAAATAATTCATATTTATTATTATAGGAATTGCTAATATTATAAATGCAATATAATCTAATTTTTTATTGTCTAACATTGGTAAAATTAGTGCAATTATCGGTACTATATATAAATATGGTGTATATCTGGCCCACCAACTTTCAGATATAAAAAGTATTAACAGTCCACTTACCATTAAGGGTATAAAGACATACATAAAATTTTTATCTCTTTTTATTATCATTTTTATAATATACGAAATAATTATTATTGCTGAAATAATTAATATTCCACTGAATAGTACTCCAAATCCGGCAATTCTTAGATCTGGATGATATAAAATGTCTAATTCTTTTTGTTTAATAGTGAATGGTATTTTTGTTTTTGGTTTTAGACCACTTGCTCTATTTATGTTGCTTGTTTCTGATAATATTGATTTAGCAAATTTAAATAGTGTTGATTTTGTTGCAAATTGAACTGGTTGATTGTAAGAAACTATATCTACTTTATTTTCTCCCATTAACGGATAGAAAATTGGTAGTCCTTCTTTCATATTTGTAATATACGGAGAGAATCCTACTACGCATACAGAGAATAATACCGTACAAGCAAATATGCTACCACTTTTTATTATTTCTTTGAAATTTTTTTCTTTTATTTTTTTATAAACAAAAATTAAGAAATATGGTACACAGAATATACCTGCATATCCAAAACCAGTAAATTTAACATTTATTAGTATTAGTAATATACTACATAGTATAAAATATATTTCTTTTTTACTAATTGATTTACTTTCGCTAGCAAATAATGTCATATAAAATATTACCAGTAATAATAGATTACATAGTATTCCGTCGTTATAATAGCTAAACATTTGAGGAACCATTATTGGGTTGAATGCAGTTATACTTGCTATTATAATTGAAGGTATTATTTTTTTTCTTATTTGATACAACATAGATAGCACTAATGTAAATGTAGTATATACAACTATTATATTGAACGCTTTTCCTGTTTCTATGTCATTTGTTATTGAATAAATAGATGCACCTATATACCATGTTCCTTTTGCGTAATAGGTTTGCCAAAAACCATGTGTTGTTTTTATTTCATTTCCTATAAAAGACATATCTCTTGTATTTATTTTTTTGTAAAACTCAATGTAATTATCATATATTGGATTCCATTTGTTTTTGATTAGACCTACTGCGTCTTTGTGATATGTATTACCATCCCAACTTAGATCTAGATAATTTTTATTTATAACGATACTGAATGTTATAACAACAAAAGCTAAAATTATAGAGATAACGATTTCATTCAATTTATTATTTTTATTTAATAGATAAAATGGAATGATAGCGATTAATGAACTTATACCAAAATGTATGTTGCTCATTGGTATTTTAAATAACATTAAAGTTGCAGATAAAATTATTATTGATGCCAACAAAAATAATAAGTATTGGCCACTATTTTTTAATATTTTTATTATTATTTCTTTTTTAGATTCTTCCACAGTATCACGTCTTTCCATCATGTATTAATATCAATGTAACACTAATAGCTAGTTTAGACAAGAAAAAACGAAGGATTTTACCTTCGTTTGATTACATTTGACCGTTATTGTTAGGGAATTGACCTGGCATTGGTTGTTGTGGTTGCATCACTGATTGTTGTGGCATCCCTTGATTCATCATCGGTTGTTGTGGCATCATCGGTTGTTGTGGCATCATTGGTTGTTGTGGTATTCCTTGATTCATCATTGGTTGTTGTGGCATTTGTGGTTGAACCGCTTGTTGTTGCATCATTGGTTGTCCCATCATTGGTTGTTGTTGCATTACAGGTTGTGGTGCAACTTGTGGTTGATTCATCATTTGAGGTTGCATCATTGGTTGTTGTTGCATTCCTGGATTTCCCATAACAACTTGAGGTTGTTGTTGAACTGCTCCACCTGTTGGCATAGCCATTGTCATACCTGGTACACCAGCAACTGCTGCTTGAGCAACTGGTTGTGGTTCTTCTTTAGCTTTATTACACATGTCTTTAAATTTCTTACTCCAACCTTGTGCTTTTTCATAAATATCTAATGCTGGTTGTTGATTTATAGTTAATGGTAAATATTTATTAACTACTGAAATAGTTACATATGAATCAATGAATGCTACTTTAATTACATCTATTAAGAAGAATGCTATTAAGATAAATAGAATTGCCCATAAATCTCCTGCTCCTCCAGATATTAATCCGATAATTAAATATAATGCTCCCATACCAACAGCATAGAATGCTACGATTCCTAAAGTAATAACTAAGGCATTTTTTAATATTTCTTTCCAATTTTGGAAATATAATACTACTCCATCACATGATGCTTTCCAAGCACCATCTTCTTTCTTTTGGAATACTCTAGCTAATACTGCTTCATCTACATAACCTAGTACTATGCCTACAAAAATATTTACTATACTTATAATAGTTTGTACTATTTCGATTTTTTCAAACATTCCACCTACTTTAGATATCATGTTTTGAATTTGTTTAACTGCTGAAGACATAAGTTTGTCTATTGCAAAGAATGCATTTGCAGTTAAGAACCTTTCTTTTACTTTTTGTTTTCCGTATTCAGTAATTTTTACACCATCTGGTACTTTACCATATAGTGCTAGTTCACCAATTACTGCTACGTGAGCTGCTTTGATCATGTATCCAATATATTCACAACCGAAAGAATATATTTTTAAACCTATTGCTAAACCTATGAATCCAACTATTACTGCAATTACTGATTGTGTTTCAATAAACATCATACATAACCATATGATAACTGCAAAATAAATTATGATACCTAAGTTAAGCGCAAGTTGCATACCGAAACGGCCCCACACAAATGGCATTGTTTTTTTGAATATTTCACCATTTTTCACTTTACTTCACACTTCTTTCTATTATGTATTAATTATAACATTTTAATATTTTTTTATAAATAAAAAAATGAAGTTTTACTTCATTTTAATATGCTAATGCAAACATGCTTATAAATAATATAAAGTATATAACTAGAATTGCTATTACTAGAAGCAATTCTACTGCTGATACAATTACTGCTATCGTAGAGAAAGTTCTCGCTTCGTTTTTTTGTCCTTTATTAGCATTTAAAGTTATTAAACCTATTACTAGACCTACTATTGGTACTATAAATGAGCATATTAGTGCTACTATAGATAAATCGTATTTTTCGCCTTTACTAGGTTCTTGGATTGGTTTGTTATAGAATTTTTGTTCATTTACTACGTATCCACATTTTGAGCATGCTGTTTCGTTAAGACTCATAGCATGACCACATTCTACGCAGTATTGTTTTTGATATGGTTCTCCGCAATGTGTACAAAATTTTGCTGTACTAGATATTTCTTTTTTACATTTTTTACATTTTACTAATGTCATAAGAATCCCCTCTCATTGCTTGTATTATAGCATATTATTTAAGATTGTCATCTTTTAGTCTTGCTCTTAGTTCTCTTAGTGCTGTTTTGTTGCTATCGTGTTTTAATAATTCCATTGCTTCTTTGAATTCTACAAAACGATATTCACTATGTTCATGAGATATTTTTATAATATCTTTTTCTAGTGGTAGTGCAAATGCATATTCTTTTATTACATAGCAATTTGGTCCCCATCCAGCACGATATTCTTCTTTAAATATTTCTGCTGGTATTGTACACATAGAGTCTAATTGATATATAGTTTTATCTTTTGGTATTTCTGCTTCTTCGAAACATTCTCTATGTGCTGTTTCTAGAGGTGTTTCGCCTTCTTCCCCACCACCAGATATAAATTGCCAAAAACCGTGGTCACTTCTTTTGAATACTCCGTATTTTATTTTTTTGTCTTCGATAATAAAAGGTAATATAAGACATTGGTATGGTGCTCTTGCCATAGGTATCACTCCTTCATAGTTCTATTTTAACATATCTAAAAAAGAATGTGCATTTAGCACATTCCTTTTAACAACGTGATCCTTTGATAATCATTCTTACTGCTGTTCCAAAACTTCTTCCTAGATTATATACTACTTCTACTCCTCTAGCGATAGCATTTAACCATGAAGCGTTTATGGCTGCTCCACCTGTTACATTTATTAATTCTTCTTTGGCCATGTAATCACCTACTTTTCTGATTTACATGTTAGAGGTCTTAAATAACCATTAAACATTCCAATTATAAATGTTGCTATACCTCCAACTATGATCCATTTAGATGCTGCGATTTTAAGAACTCCGCCGTTAATATTTGATAATTCTTGATTAGTTAAATTCATTTATATTCCCCCTTACTAATTAATTATCAGTTATTCTTTGCTTAGTTATTTGATATGAATTATTAGTTATGTTTATTATATTTTTAAATACCTTTGTATTGGTATGAGTTATATATATTATTGTAGTCTTTGATAAATATTTATCTATGTTACGTAATATATATTTTTCAGTATATGAATCTACTTCTGATAAAGATTCATCTAAGATAAGAATTTTAGGTTTCTGTACTAGGGCTCTAGCCAATATGATACGTTGTCTTTCTCCACCACTTAAATTATAACCATTATCATAAAGATAAGAGTCTAGTCTTAGAGATTTCTTAGAAATAAGTTCATTTACTTTAGTTATCTTCAATATATAATTTAATTTACTTTTAGAGATAGATTTATTTAATACAATATTATTATATATGGTATCTGTAAATATTTTATCTTGTTGAGATACATATAATATATTTGATCTTAATGTATTAAGAGAATAATCTTTTATATTTATATTTCCTATAGCAATAGTACCTTTATAATCATTTATGTTATGATTTAACATCTTAAATAATGTAGATTTACCACTACCGGTTGGGCCATTTATTATATAGTGATTATTACTATAAATAGATAAAGATAGATTATCTATTACTTGATGATAGTCATCATAACTATAAGATATATTATTAAAAGTAATATCTCCTTGTAGGAATTGTTCTTTATACTTTAATTGTTCTTGTTCTATAGATAAGAAATCTTGTACCTTGTTGTAACTTAATTTTATTTCATTTAAGTTAGGTATATGACTTATTATATCTTTTATTGGATCTATAAAATAAGATAATA
>JAZOOK010000119.1:0-2305 GCA_045654965.1 Candidatus Coprovivens sp.
AAAGTAAGCAATTTAAATGGTAAGAAAGATTTTATTCAATTTCTTGGTTTTGAATTACATAACGATAATATTGTTAAAGTAAGACAATCTACAATGGATAGACAAAAGAATAAAATTTTAAAAAATAAAAAGAGATACAAATTAATAGAGAATGATAATATTAAAAAAGCTGAAAAAATAAAAATGTATAGAAAATTGGAAAATGTTACTGGTAATGATTATACAAAATATACTATAGGTTCTTATATCTCTAAGGCTGTAAGAATTTTTGATGATTTAGATAATCTTAAAAAGACAAAAATGGAATTAGTTCATTTTATTGACAAGCATTTAAACTAAATGCTTGTTTTTATATGGTATAATTAAGTACAGGTGATACTTATGAATAACTATATATGTAAGATAGCTACATTAGAAGAGATAATTAGTAGATGTGATACTTTAATAGAGAGACATCCTGGTAATCAATTATGGGTTAATGTAAAGAATAATACTATTAATGGTTTTCTTAATGGAAGTAAGATAATTTATGTAGGAATATTAAACGGAGAAATAATTTGTGATGTAACTGCTTATGTAAAAGAAGAAGCATTTATTGGTGATATTGAACATACTGAGAATCTAATAAGTGATGAAAGAGCTTACTTATGTGGTGGTAGAGCAGATAAAGAATATGAAGGCCAAGGGTATTTTTCTAAACTATATAAATTTATGGAAAAAGATTTAAAATCAAGAGGATATAAAGAACTTAGTTTAGGAGTAGAACCTAAAGAAATAAGAAACTTAAGTATATATAAGAAGTGGGGATTTACTAATTTTATAAAAACTACTATAGAATTAGTAGATTTTGATAAAGAAGATAGTGAAGGATCACAAGTAGATTTTTATTATAAAAGTATAAGATAAATTTTACATATTAGAAATAATTAAGTATAATTAGATTAGATGTGAGGTGTTGATATGAATTTTAAAGAATTATTTACTGACTTAAAAGATACTACTAGCGAATATGATAAGAAAGAAATTGAAAACGGAAGAATAATGGCTGTATTAGCTTATTTAGGAATATTATGTTTAATTCCTTACTTTGCTGAAAAAGATAATAAATTTGTTAGATATCATGCAGTAATAGGTTTAAACTTAATGCTTATTTCTATTATTTATTCAGTAGCATTTGTAGTAGCTAGTGTAGTATTAGCATTCATTCCTATAATTGGATGGTTCTCAATAATGATATTAAGTTTAGTAGAATACGGATTTATAGCATTATCTATTTGGGGTATAGTTAATGTACTACAAGATAAAGCTAAAGAATTACCTGTAGTAAATAAATATAAATTAATACAAAAATAAAAAGATGATTAATATCATCTTTTTTTTATGGTTTCTTAGTTAATTCTTTTGGTTTTTCTAAAGGTAGAGATAATAAGTATAGTAATTGTTTATATGTAGTTATTACTTCACCAGATTTTTCTCCTGTATTATCATAATCACTTAAGATAATAGTAGTATCTAATCCTTTGTTTTTACCTACATATATTCTTTCTAAGTGAGAGAAACAGTTTCTAATAATAGTTAGAGTTTCACTCATATCATCACAATTCCAATAAGCATTAAATAATTCTGATTCTATATATGCATCATATAATCTTTTCATTAAATTCTTAATATTATTTTTAGCTTTTTTATCTTGTGCTCTATTAAAGTAATCAAGATTCTTTCTTATTAATTCTTCTATTTTTTCTTTCTCATGAATAAAGTTTTGAGGTAGTGTATCATGTCTACAATATCTATTTATTGCTCTTTGTTCTCTTATGTCATTTAATTCTATAATAAGATCACTTATTTCAGTATTAAGAGAAGATATTGTATTATTTAGAATAGTTAAACCACCTGGATTTTTACATCTATCTCTTTGATTCTCTTTTTCAAATAATGTTATTTCTTTTTCTAATAATTTAATTAATGTAGATTTTTCTTTATTAAGATTATCTATTAAAGGTTGTTTAGTTCTTGCTTGAATATTATATTGTCTAGGAGATTGATCTAAGAAATATGGAGTATATAGTGTATCTTGATTTATTACAAGAGTAGCAAGACCATATGAATTTAAACATATTGTTCTTAGTAATGCTAAGTTTTGTTGATATATAGTATTTGTATCTTGATACTTAGTATATTTAGATGGAGAATCTCCTACTAATTCATTAAATTTTAACATAGCAGTATATTTATTTAATTTAGGATTTTCTTGTTGAATAGTATCTAGATTTTCTATTATACGAGATAATTGTTTTATAAAGTT
>JAZOOK010000120.1:0-1570 GCA_045654965.1 Candidatus Coprovivens sp.
AGATGCTGCTAAGATAATACATATGCCACTTAGTACTGATGCTTTAAAACAAGCTAGATTAAGAGAGATATATGAAGAGTTCTTTATATTTATGTTTAAGATGAATTATTTAAAATATAAATATGATTTAAATAATGAAGGATTAGGTAGAGTTGTAGATAGAAGTAAAGTAGATGAATTTATTGATGCTTTACCATTTAAATTAACAGAAGATCAAGTTAGTGCTGTTAATGATATATATGATGATTTATTAGAACCTAAGAGAATGAATAGATTAGTATTAGGTGATGTAGGTAGTGGTAAGACTTGTGTAGCTGAGATAGGTATGTATATAAACTATTTATCGGGTTATCAATCAAGTATGATGGCACCTACTGAGATATTAGCAAGACAACATTATGAAGGTATGACCAAGTTATTTAGTAATACTAATGTTAAAGTTGGTTTACTTGTTGGTAGTATGAAGAAAAGTGAAAAAAATAAAGTATGTAAAGATTTAGAAGATGGTAAGATAGATATTCTAGTTGGGACACATGCTTTAATAAGTGATAACGTTAAATTTAATAATTTAGGTTTAGTAGTTACAGATGAACAACATAGATTTGGAGTTAATCAAAGAAGTAATTTACAAAATAAAGGTATTATGTGTGATGTATTATATTTAAGTGCTACACCAATACCTAGAACATATGCATTAACTATATATGGTGATATGGATACTTCAATAATTAAAACTAAACCTAATGGTAGAAAAGAAATAATTACTAAAGCATTAAAAGAAAAAGATTTAAAGAATGTATTATTTCATATGTTAGAAGAAATAAAGAATGGACATCAAGTTTATGTAGTTGCACCTTTAATAGAAGATGAAGAAGGTGAATCTAATATGAATGATGTTGTTAAACTAAAAGAAAAGTTTGATATAGCATTTAATAATAGTATTAATGTAGAAATACTTCATGGAAAGATGAAAAATCAAGAGAAAGATGAAGTAATGGAAAGATTTAAATCAGGTGAGACACAAGTACTTATTAGTACTACTGTTATAGAAGTTGGAGTAGATGTTAAAAATTCTACAATGATGGTAATATTTAATGCAGAAAGATTTGGTTTAGCAACACTTCATCAGTTAAGAGGTCGTGTAGGTAGAAATAGTTTACAATCTTATTGTTATTTAATAAGTGATTTAAATACACCTAGACTTAAAGTAATGGAAGAAAGTAATGATGGATTCTATATTAGTGAGAAAGACTTTGAACTACGTGGTGAAGGAGATCTATTTGGTACAAGGCAAAGTGGAGATATGGTATTTAAATTAGCTGATATAAGAAGAGACTTTAAGATACTTACACAATGTAAGATGGATGCTAGTAAGTTTATTAATGATAATATTGTTGATAACTTTAGTAGATATCCACAGTTTAGAAACATCATAAAAGAATTAGAGTTTATAGATTAGAGATAAAATTGCTTTTTATCTCTTTTTTATTTATAATATAAAACCATTAGAGGGATGGTTTTGGAAAAATGATAAGTATTTTAAATAATGATAAAACTAAAGGATTCTTAA
>JAZOOK010000121.1:0-11651 GCA_045654965.1 Candidatus Coprovivens sp.
TGCAGCAGCAGCTGTATCATCACCTAAACCATATAATGCAGAATTTGCAATTGGTTTTCCAGCAGCCATTAATTCATCAACATTTCCAGCAACATTAAATGCACTGTTAGCAGCTGTTGGTGCTCCCATAGCAGATGCTGGCAATTGCCATGTATCATCTACTAATGTATAACCACTCTTAATTAACTTATCTGTTGCAGCAGCAGCTGTATCATCTAATCCATATAATGCAGAATTTGCAATTGGTTTTCCACCAGCAATTAAATCATCAACTGAATTAGTCATAGTATTAAATGCACTATTTGCAGCTGTTGGTGCTCCCATAGCAGATGCTGGTAATTGCCATGTATCATCTACTAATGTATAACCACTCTTAATTAACTTATCTGTTGCACTAGCTGCATCATCAGTTAAGCCATATAGTGAAGCGTTAGCAATCGGTTTTCCACCAGCAATTAAATCATCTACAGATTGAGTAGCTGTTTGAGTAACAGTTTGACCAGTTGTTCCAGCAACTCCACCAGCAGTACCAGCGGCTCCACCAACAATTCCTAAGCCTTTAACAAGTGAGCAACCACTCGCTACTATACTTACAACACTCAATACATCTCCGAAACCATTCCAGAACGCATTTTTCTTAGCGTATGAAACCATTCCAGTATCAACATAATAAGCTCCTACTTGTTGATACATTTGAACTCCAGCAGCATATTCATCTAATTCTTCATCAGTAAAAGATTGGTTATATGCAGATGATGCTACAAAACCAGTTTGAATTCCTCCACTATTCCATCCTAATGGATTGTTAGAACGAATTCCTTTTACTTGTTGTTCAAAATTAGCATAATCACCAGCTGCTTGAGCAACAACTGTAGACCAAGTACTAAAATTTTCTACAAATGCAGGAAAAGATCCAGCAGTATTTTCCCAATTGAGTAACAATTGAGCACCCAAATCACCATAAATAGCTAGTGCATCTTCTCCAGCAGTTCCGTTTACAACTTCATGATAATCATTATCAATCTTGTGTAATAAACCGGCAATAGAAGAAGGATCAGAATTATCTCCAATGATTTGATTCATCGAATTATAAATATTCGAAATCTCTGTATAATCAAATACTCTAGTATTAGACATACAAATTACCTCCTTTATTTATTATTTATTTAAAAATCTTTTTTTTCTTTCTTCAACAGTACAATATGTAAATAATATATCGTCAACTATTCTAATAAGTACCTTAGATTCATAATCAGTTAATTTATCAGGTGATAAAGTTTCACCAGCTTTATTAACACAATCAGTTAAAACAAGACCTCTAGCAGAAAAATCTTCTTCTAAATATCCTTTTAATAATTTAACATGCTCATCTAAAAGCATTCCATATTCTTCTTTTACATCAGGATATTCTTCATAAAAATGTTTTCCAGTTTTTCTTAACAGATAAGACTCTGCAAGAGCTTGTAATAAAACACATCTTTCTAACCCTAATAAAGTTTTTTGTTCTTCATTCATATATAATCCCTCTCATTCTTATCCAAAAATCTTGCCGCCAAGCCAACTTAAACCATCAGTAATTTTATCTCCAACCCAAGAAATTCCATCACCAACAGCGTTAACACCATCTGAAACAGCATTAACAACTGTTTGACCAGCATCCACAACAGTACGAACAGTACCAGTTAATACAACACCAGCACCTTCTGCGAAATTATCAACTGTTGAGAAATCCCAGTTTTCAGCATAGTCTTGACCGATTGTATTCCAATATCCTTCTGTAGCAGCTCTACCATCACCAGCATCAAATAACCAGTTAACTCCAGTTTTTACAGTGTCTATAGCAGCTTGTCCAGTATTAATAACCATATCACTAACCATAAGACCAGTTTCTGCGACAGTAACACCTAAAGCATGAGCACCTGATATTAAACCATCAGCATTTCCCCAAGCTCTCGAAACATCGCCAGTAAAGTCATTCCAGTCATCTGTATAACGATTACCAATTTTTTGTGACCATGTAGGATTTTGATTAGCAGCATTTGGATCTCCAATACCTGCCGCTGCTGCTGCACCAGTTAAACCACCAGCCACAGCACCTGCACCAACTCCACCGCCAGCTCCAGCTCCGCCGCCTCCAGCAGCTCCACCAGAACCTGTCATATTAGTAATAATAGTAATTAATTCAGTAGCTAATTGTTCAGTAGCTCCACTTATTTTTTCGAATTGAGAAGCATACATTCTTATACTATCCGAAAAATCTTGTAACGCAGGATCATAATTATGAGCGCTAGAATTAAATAAGTTATAGTCGTCACCTTTCCAATGATTTCCCATATCATCGATTTTACCGAACATATCACCTTTTCTGGCATCAAAATTGTTCGCAGCTTCAGTCAAAGCATCAGCTAATGTCAATTGGTTATTGCTATCAGCAAGAAAACTCCATGCACAAGCCATATATATCACACCTTTTCTTCTAACCTTGTATAAATAATACATTGTAAATCGCTAATTTCTTAGCAACTTACAATGTACTACTTAGCGCTAAGTAGTACATTTTATAGAAACCAAAACAATTAGCTTGTTCTGATATTTTGGTTGCTTTGTTCGAATGCTTGATAATCATCACAAGTAGCTTTAGCTACATCAAGAAGATTAATACATTTTTGGAAACTAGCAACTAGTCCTGGATACATATCATTCCATGCATTCATTTTTGAACTAGCCCAAGCAGCGTTTTCAGCATATGCTAAGTCTTGAGATAATGTATTATTACTTGAATTAATTACACCACCGATAGTACCAGCATCAGTATCTGATAAAGCTCCAACAGCATCCTTTATATTTGTATAATAAGTATTAAAATCAACATAATTAAACTTTGTTGCCATTTTAAATTCACCTCTTTCGTAAACTTTATATTTTTAGTGACTATAAGCTAGAAGATCTAGAAGTAGATGATTCATAAACTGAATCATAGTTACCCGCAGTTGTTTCTAAGTCTTTAGCAACGTCATGTAAGAATTGAGAAGCTTTGTCTAAGTTAGCTTTAAATTCTTTTGCAGCAGTATTGAATGCTACTGAGTCATCTCCTGACCATACGCTTTCATCAGTAATTGAAGTAGTATTTGAATCAAATGTAGAAATTAATGAATCAAAACTTCCCGCTTTTCCTTCAAGATTACTTGCTAATTGGTGTAGACCTTCAGCATCCATAATTAATGTACTATTTCCCATAATTGCACCTCCAATCAAAATTACCTGATTATAAGAATATACATTTTGCAATATAAAGAATACAATGCTTGTTCCCAAACACCCCTACCTTTATTTCTTCATCATACCCTTATATCTACAATTATATAAGAAATCACCTAATTAATCAATGAAAAAAACTAAATTCAAAAAAAAAGATTGTAAAACAACCTTTTTAGTTTTCTTCAGCAACTGGAACAAATGAAGATGGAACTTGTTGTGGTACTGCTTGTGGAGCAGGTTGAGTTGGTTGAACAGGTTCTTCATTTGCGATAGAAGCTACTATTTTATTTAGTTTATCTTTAAATACTTTTTCTTCGTCATCTTCAAAACCAACGAAAAATATTTTTTCAATTTGATCATGATCGAATAAACAAACTTGATTAGAGCTTAAATATCCTTCTGGGTAAACACATCCGCTATAATCATAAATTTTTTCTTGATTTTCTTGAGCTATTGAACAAAAACCAGTAATCATAGCTCTCTTCTTTCCACCTTTTAATAATACAACTGTTCCGATTGGTAAAAATTTTTCTCTCATTTTATTTTCCTCCATTTATTCTTATTTTAACTAGTTTCCAAAACGATATCGCTATCATTTATAAAACTTACGTTATTGTTTTTACTTCTAACTCTAGCTAATTCTTTTCTAGCATTAACAGAGTGTTGAACATTCTTATTAGCTTGTTCTACTAATCGATTGTAAATTTTTATAGATTCATTCATTTCACGGACACTATCTTCGTCCCAATTGTTAGAATCAAATCCATAACGAGATTCTAATAATGCTTTTAAAGAATTCATAATCTTTAAAGCTTCATTAGCAGCTTCTATAGATTGATTAGCCGCATCAACAGCATCTATATACTCTTTTCTAGCTTTCTCTACCGCTATATCAACATCCACTACAGTATCAATTTCGGAATCTAATACTATAGTTTCAAATGAATTCATAAATAAAGCTAACATTAAATCTCTATTTAATAACATAGACAATATTTCATCTTCACTATATCCCATTTCAGTAAGTTTATTAGTAAAATATTCTCTATCTTCATAACTATATTTTTCAATGAAATCATTATAATCATCAATTCTACATTCAGCCATTTCTACAGCTTGTGAATATTGTTCAAAAAAATTATTTTCCTTCACAAAATCACCCTTTCTAGAAAACTAAACTAAAGTAATATCAACTTAGCCCCATTCAAAATATTGTTTTCTAAGAAATTTTTATCTAAATCATAAACCATACCAGAATCAGCATTAATTAACGAAAGATGCTCTGACATAACAAAACTGCCATCTGTCATCTCATGTATTGCTTTATTAAGTAGATAAATAACTTCTAGAGTTTTTTTGTTTATAGGAATTAATACATTATATCGTTCTTCAATTCCAGGTACAATTAAATCTACACAAACTTTATTAGCATTATTCATGAGGTACCTCCAATAATTTATAAGTAGATTTAAGAACATTACTAGTAGACATAGTTAACCCCTCTATTGTAAATATTCTTATATAACAATAATACTCTAAAAACAAGGCGAAGTCAACGGAAGATTAAAAAAGAGAGCTTAATAAGCACTCTTTTTTATTATAATGTTTCGTAATTTTCTTCTTCTCCAGCTTCAGAAATAACCTTAACTAATACAGTAGTATTTCCGTCAACAAAGTAACCGAAATTCTTTTCTAATTTAGCAGATAATAATCTAGCAGGTGTAGAAGACTTAATAGTATATTGAGTTCCCATACCATTACCAAGCCAAATACCTTTAGTACCAGATACAGTATCTTTGTACCAAGTTTCAAATTCACGTTTCTTGAAGTTATCACATGTATCTACAAGAATGAAATTAAACTTAGGCATTGCTTTAATCATAGAAACTAATCCACCATAAGCACTGTCAAAATCAGTACCTAAAACATTCTTGAATTTATCAAATCCTACTATAACGCACACAGTTTCTGGTTGATCAGTTAACGCTCCACCATCAAACCCAGCTGCTTTATATTTTTCAAATGCATCGAATGCAATCTTACCAAACGTTTTAAAATTATCAGTAATTGCTGTGTCATAATAAGTAGCCACATTAGCAACATCACCTATAATTTTATCCATATCGAATACATAACAATTTTTACCAATTAGCGAAGATATTTCTCTAACAAATAAACTTGTAAAGTTCTTCAACTCACCTGCTTCAGCAGCAGTAATTAAATGAACAAGATTCTTCGTTAAATCTAGACATCTGATATCTAGAGATTCTTTTTCTACACCAACAGGAACTGAACTTAATCCAGTTAATCTTTCTTTACAGTAAGCGATAGATACAGTTTCAGGTAACACTGGAACTTTAGGAGCACTAACATTAGGATAAGCTTCAATCAATTGATTAATTTTTTCCATTACTATAGTACTTAAGTTTTCTTTATCACAAGGAACTGCAGATTGCCATTCATATACTGTATCTAGTTTAACTAAACCACGACCAACTATATTAGAAGGTTCTAACTTAGTTCTAGCAAGTAATGAACTATAATCATATTTATCATTCATTTGGAAACATAAGTGATTTGGTAAGTATTGAGCTAATCTAGATCTAATACCATTAGCAGTTGTTGATGTCATAATGAAGTAAACTCCATATTTTTGACAATCACGAGTAATTGTTGCTAATAAGTCGAATGTTGCATCACCATAGTTTTCATTATATAACTCAAATCCATTAATAATAACAACTATATTAGGTAATACTTTACCAGTAGCTTTTAAATAAGAAGCATAGTCACCACCGAAGTCAGCAAATAACTTTTTACGACTAGCAACTTTTTCAGAAATCATTCTCCATAAGTTAGTAACTTTATCTACATCATTTTGTAAGATAACATCACCAACTTGAGGAGCTTTTCTATACATCTTTAATGTTTCAGCACCAAAGTCTAATAAATACATATTTAATTCCATTGGACTATATGTAGTAATACAAGAATAAACCAAAGCATTAATCATATCTTCTTTACCACTATCAGCCATACCATAGATAATCCAGTTACCATCAGCACTAATTGGCATAGTTAGTAAACCTTGTTTTTGTAAGTTCGGTGCGTCGAATTCACCAATAACAGGATTGATTACACAATCTTCTTTTTTATATGAATATTTTTCCTTTAACGCATCAATAAAGATTACAGGAGCTAAAGAATTTAACCATAACTGTTTAATATTAATTTTTTCTTTTCTTGCAATTTCAACAAGATATTTCATTACGTTAGGTAACTCTTCACCTTTAAGAACTCCAGAGAAACTATTTTTACCATCTTCAACTATTTTGAATGGCATTCCTAAGTTATCAACGAAAGTAATTGTATTATCAATTTTTTTCTTTCTAACATCTGATTCATAGTATGGAGCACCAGCCCATGCAGATTGACCTAAAGCAAAGTATTCATCATAACCAACTTGTAAGTAGAAGCGTGCAGTTTCTTTTAATGAAGCAGCATCAGGTCTTTTAATCATTTCTTGACTATCTGATCTATCTTGAACTTTTAAACATACCTTAAATTTAGAGTTTGACCAAATTTGATCATTAACTACACCACTAGGTTTTTGTGTAGCAAGGATTAAGTGAACACCAAGTGAACGTCCGATACGAGCTGTAGAAATTAACTCACTCATGAATTCAGGTTGTTGAGATTTTAACTCAGCGAACTCATCGGAAATAATAAATAAGTGTGCAATTGGATTTTCAACTTGACCATTTCTATAAAGTCTTTGATATTTGTAAATATCAATAGTTGATTCTCCAACTTTATCTCTTGCTTTATTAAATTCAGCTTGACGTCTTTTTAATTCTGATTGTAATGACGCTAACGAACGATTAATTTCAGAAACGTCTAAGTTTGTAATTGTACCAGCTAAGTGTGGTAATTTTAAACCAGTTTCTCTATTTTCAAATGCACCAGCTAAACCTCCACCTTTGTAGTCAATAAGTACGAATTGTACTTCATTTGGATGATAATTTAACGCCGCACTTAAAATGAATGTAATGATAAATTCTGATTTACCAGAACCTGTCATACCAGCTATAAGACCATGTGGTCCATGTGCTTTTTCATGAAGGTCTAATTTAAATAATTCACCATATTCATTAATACCTATTGGAGTAGCAAGTGAATTAATAGGATCACTTTCTTTCCAACGAGATAATGCATTTAATTGGTTAACATTAGATACGTTATACATTTCTAAGAAAGAATAAGCAGAAGGTAATTGGAACTTACCACCATTTATTGCTATTGGAATATTAGATAAGATATAAGTATATTTTTCTAATGAACCATACATAAAGTCTGGAACAAAGTTAACTCTCTTACTATCCGAAATAACTCTTTCAAATACAGTACCCATTCTTTCATCAACACTAATGAAATGTTCAACTTCATTAGGTAATGAATTTAATTTATCAGTAATCATAATTAAACTAATACCAACATAAGTTTCAGATTCAACTAATGAACGAATAACACTTACGTTACGTACTAAATCAACATCATCAGTAATAATTAAATATCTTGTACTTAACTTAACTTCACCTTTACTACTTCCACCATTACTTCTCTCTTGATTAGCTTCTTTTAAAGCTGCTAACATTTCTTCAAAGTAAGAACTAATTTGTGTGATTTCATCACTATTAGTACCGAAGTATCTTAAAGTTCTTTGATCATTCCAAAAATATGGACAATCTTTTATATCTTCCCAAAATTTAGAATTTTCTTTATTAGTAAATACACAAACCTTTAATGAATCATATCCATGATAAGCAAAAACCTGTAACAATAAACCTCTTAAGAACGGATTAGTAACATTCTTTTGACCTATAATAGCAGTTATATATTTATTAACAAATGAATAAGTAACCGGAACATTTTCAAGTAAACTAGTTTCTTTTTCTAATTCTCTTAAGAATAACATTAAGTTATCTTCTTCTTCCATTGTAAAATGTTCATCTGGATAATTAATTGTAAAGTATGGAGGAATAGAACCAATACCAAGTCTTAATGACAAGAAGTCATAATCAGTAGTATTCTTTTCCCATAAGTTACGTTTCTTATATAAAACAACATCTCCTACATCTTTTAAAGGAATATATTTATCTACTAGAATTTGTTGTTGTTTTCTCATTTCAGCTAAGAATTCTTCACGTTTTCTGTTAACATACATACTATATGTTGCTTGTCTTTTACGTTCATAAACTCTCTTTTTATGTTTTTGATACATCTTACTAGCAGTTGGTAATACTAACATACAAATTAACATACCACTAGCAGTTAATAATGATGGTAAAGATTCACTTAATGAAGAACTACCATTTAACACACTTGTTAATGTCATAACACCAGACATAACAGAACTCATACCCATCATCATCATAGAACCCATTGTAAATATTGCAGGCATGTCTTCTTGTTTTTGTGGAGCTGGTGGTGGATCGATAACTAATGTTTTTTCTTCAATCTTTTCATCGAATCTAGGTGGCTTTAAGAAATAATCTTCTTTTTTATACATTTCAACTACTGGATCAACTTCAGTAGATATTTTTGAATAATCTAAAGTAGGAACTTCTCTTAATACAAATATTTGTGAATCGAATTTAACTAACTTATTAGGATTATTAACATAGAAGATATCTTTTACAATAGATAATTTAAATCCTAACATAAAGATACAATCACCATATTTTAATTCAGCACCCTCACACGGTAAACCATTAACATACATAGGAATAGAAGGATTTAAATTTTGTACAGAGAACATACCATTATTATAATTAATCTTTAATTGATTCTTAGCAACACCTGGTTGTTCATAAGAAATAATATTAGGATAATTACTTAAATTATCTTGAGAACCATTATTTCCTATATACCATGATGAAACACTACCAAGATTATTATAATTAATACGAAGTTGTAGCGCATTAGCATCATATATAGGACATGTATAAACTACATAACTATCTCCAAGCAATATATTTTTTAAAGTATAAAATTTTTCTTCTTCAAGTAAAGCTTCTTCTACCGCAGTACCATTTCTAAATACTTTAACCTCACTATTACTTTTTAGTACCCAACTACCATCTATAGCTTGAACACTAACTAAATTTTCTTTTTTATCATTAACTATCCAATAGTTACCGAATACTTCACGAGGAAGTATTAAATTAACTAATTTAGTTGCATCCATTAACATTATTTTCATACCGGCCACACTCCCATATTCTATATAAAATTATATCTCAAATATGATTTAATTACAATAGAAAAAAGGACCTCTTTTCTAAAAGAAAGTCCTTAATATCTATAAATTATTTTTATAAATTAGATGTATTTCCACCTATTTCGGTAACACCATCTCTTGAAGGTTCATAAGGTTGTTCAGAGAATTCTCCGCCAACAATTGGAGCCCCTTGAGGTAATTCAGTTATATTAGCTGGAGTTTCAGCAACATTTACATTAACATCATTTGAGACAACAGGTTCTACAACTTCGTTTGCTACAGTTGGAGTTTCTACTACAGTACTTTCAGTAGCAACAGGTTCTGTAACAACAGGCGTTTCTACTACATTTTGAACTGCTTCTAATGTAACAGTTGCATTTGCGGCATCTTGTTGTTGTTTAGCAGCCAACATAGCTTTTCTTTTTTCTTTATCTTTTTTCTTCTTAGATCTATAAGCAATATATCCACCTATAGCAATTAATGCAATTATTAACATTAACCAAGGGAATACATTCGCGATTGCTAATACTCCAGAAGCTAACACTGTACCAGCCGTAACACCAGTAGCAACTTTAATTTGTTTTTCGTCTTTAGCATCTAGTTCTGCTATAGAAGCATCACCCAACATACCTTTTTGAGTATTATCTTCAACATCAGATGGTTTATTAGGTTTACCATAAGAATTTTCATTTTTACTAGTATCTTTATCTTCTAATGTAGCTCCACCTCTACCTGAGACTGAACCGCCAGATGATTTGCTAACACTACCACCTGTAACGACAGAACCTCTATCAGCAGTAGATTCTCCACCAACAGATGTTGGCGTAGTTGGTGTACTAGTAGGTACTCCACCAGTTGCTGGTGTTGAATTTAAATTACCATCTAATACAACAGGAGCACTAGTAGTAGGGGCAGTATTTCCTCCACCTAATATCTCACCAGCCGCCATTCCATTTACTTGTGGTACTGAAGCATTTCCACCAGTTGCATTATTCGATAAAGCACCTAATCCAGCAGCACCAGCAATAATACCGGCACCCTTCTTTCCTGTAGTTTCATCAATTTGAACAATTGAATCAGATGCATCACTTGCATTATCTACAGTAGGAGCTTTATAACTTAAATCTATTTTAGTTTCATGTAATTCTTTATCAATAGCAATATCTTCAGCAGAAAGTTTTGGCTCTTCATTCACCTTAGGTAAATCAATTTTTTCCGCTTTAATAATATCAGATTTCGGAGGTGCACTATTAACCTTAGGTGCTTCATGATGGATTTCCACTTTTTTATGGTTGTCAATATTTTCATTATTATGTTTTGGACCACCATGAGGTTCATTACCTCCATTAGCAGGTTGAGGTTTAGCTTTATCAATAACGTCTTTAGCACCTTCTACAATTGCATCAGCAACACCCTTAGCAATATTATTCGGTTTATCTTGTCCATTATTATCAGGTTTAACTTTATCCATACTATCTTGGAATGAATCCCAAAAATTATCTTTTCCTTTATTTGGACCATCTGGAATAACATGTCCACCATTAGGGTTACCAGGATTACCATCTAGTACCACATCAGTATCAATCCCCATTTGATTACCAATACCAACGATACCATTCACTATTGCATTAGCACCAGCTTCAATGCTATCTATTACACCTGAAGCAGGTTTTCCATCTCCATTAATATCTATATTAAGATCTAAACTAGGCTCTATACCTTGTGCTAAAGTAGCACCTGCAATAAGTGCCCCACCAATAACACCGCTTGGAACTTCTAAGTCTACTGCTAAATCAAGATTTTTTAAATCTTCTATAACAGGTATATCCATTTTTATTAAAGTTTCAATTTTTAAATTATCATCTATTTTAATATCATTAGAATCTAAAATCCCAATCATACTTTCTAAAGCAAATCTAGATTTCTCAGCAGCTTCTTCAGGATCGATTTTTAATACATTCTCCATTAATAGATTTCTAAATCCATTCATCTTATCTTCATAAGATAAAGCATTATCTCTAGCTATATCAAACATACTATCAAATACAGCTAATTTTTCTAAATTAATTGATGTAGGTCTTTCTCCAAGCATTCCTAAATAATGACTAGTAAA
>JAZOOK010000122.1:0-3236 GCA_045654965.1 Candidatus Coprovivens sp.
GATATTTTAGATATACATCATAAAAATAGACATGATCTATTAAACATATTAAAAGGTGATATTGATGAATGAAGAAATAAAAAAAATATTAGATTATATGAAAGAACATATTAAGCCTTTTAATCACTATAGTGAGCCAACACTTATTAGTAAAGATATAATATTATTAGACTACATAACTAATTTACAAGAAGAAAATGAAAGATTGCTTAAATGGTGGGAAAGCCAATACACAATAGTAAGAAATGATGAACCTGTACATTTAGATGACAAAGCAGGAGAATATTTATTTAGTATAGAAAGACAATCAGAAGAATTACAAGATAGAATAGACAAAGCAATTGAATATATTGAAACACAAGAAGATTATTTTTATAATTATCCTTTAATTAGTAGAGAAAGGGTTTTAGAAATATTAAAAGGTGATAGCGATGAAGAATAAAATAAAAAATTTATTACATAAATTGAATAAAAAGTATTTTGTACTTAAAACTTGGTTACAACACTCACTTATTGCTATATTAACTAGTGTTTTAATAGCTGACCACCTCAACGATCCATGTGTCATAGGTGTTATTATACGTATATGTTTGTTAGTTTTACCGTCGTTTATAGTATTACAAGTAGTATATAATGATATTAGTAAGAGAGATAAATAATGAAAAAGACTAAAGAATACTATTATATAGTGAATCGCAAAAAGATAAGTGGTTATTATAACATATACTATTGTAAAGTATATGAAGGGGGTTTTTATAACTGTAGCATATTTGAAGCAGAAACAAGAAAAGAGTGTTTAGAATATGCTAAAAGTAAAGGTTTAACAATTTCAACAAAATTTAAGTTGTATTAAAAAACTTTTCTGTTATAATTGAATTATAGAAAGGTGGTAAATATGACTTTAGAAGCAATTGGTGAATTTCTAGTTAACAATGGTATAGCGGTATGCGTTACAATTTACTTTCTATGGAAAGATAGTAAATTAACAAAAGATAATACAGAAATACTTATGCAAGTAAAAGCATTATTAGATGTATTAGTGAAAAAAGAAAATTTAAAAGAGGGTTAATATGAAAGATAGAGTTTTATACAATTCAACAGAAAGAATTACACAGTATTATAGAAAAGGTGTTCATAATGGCATAGATCTAGGGTGGAACACTAAAAAGTACACAGAAGCTGAAAACTTTGACGTGTACGCAAATTGCAAGGGAAATGTCGTATACATACAAACGGGTTATACTAATCAAAAAGGTGCAACTGGAATGGCATCTTTTGGTAACATGATAAGAATAAAACACGGCAACGGTTATTATTCATTATACGCACATTTAAAAAGTGTTTTGGTACGTGTAGGTGATACAGTAACAGAAAAAACTAAAATCGGTATTATGGGAAATACTGGCAATTCATCAGGTACACATCTACACTTTGAAGTAAGAGATCCTAACGACACCAGAATAAACCCATACGAATATTTAACAAAAGCTATATATGAAGAAAAAGAAGACCCCACACTATCAATATATTATATAGTACAAAAAGGTGATTCACTTTCTAGTATAGCGAGTAAATACGGTGTCAAATGGCAAGATATATATAAATTAAATAAAGATGTAATAGGTAGCAACCCCAATTTAATTTATGCAGGGCAGAAGCTACTAATTAAAAAAGGGGATGCGCCACATAAAAAGACAATAGACGAACTAGCAAAAGAAGTGATACAAGGTAAATGGGGAAATGGTGAAGAAAGATACAAAAGACTAACTCAAGCTGGTTATGATTATTACGCAGTACAGAAAAGAGTTAACGAAATGTTAAAATAAAGCTACCGCAATAGGTAGCATTGAGTAGATATAAAGAATTACAGAGTGTTAAACTCACTCAAGTATAATAAAAAAGTTAGTTGCAACTATATTATATCTATTCAATGGTGCTTATAGCTAGCACCTCTGCCATTTTCATATAGGGAATTGTAAGGAGTCGCAATTCCCTAATCTTTTATAAGGAGGTATAGAATGGACAGTTTAAATGGATGTTATGTATTATATGATTCAGCGAGTAGAATAACTATACCATATAACCCAGGTGATGATCATTATGGGGTAGACATGGGGTGGGAATCACCACTTAACACGAACCCACATAACGATATTTATAGTGCAGGTCGCGGGGTAGTAGTGGAAATTGTAGACGGCTTAGACAATGATCCTACAAGTGCAGGTACAGTTGCCTCATGGGGTAATTATGTAAAGATAAGACATACTAACGGCTATTATTCAAGATATGCACATATTGAAAAAGGTACTATTCATGTAGCCGTGGGTGATGAAGTATACGCAAGTACAATAATTGGTAGAATAGGAAACTCTGGTTATTCTTTTGGTGCACATCTTCACTTTGAAGTGTCAACTGCAGAATCTAGTTCTACACGTATTGATCCTACACCATATTTAACAAATTATATTACACCAGGTGAACCTTTATACCCACCTAGACCAGGTGAAAGAGGTAAGAAAAAATTTCCTTGGTTTATATATTTTAGACGCAGAAATAACGGACAAATGTTTTGATTGACAAACGTTTGTTTTTTTATTAATATAAATAATGAAAGTGAGGGTAATGATGAACTTTGATGAAATTGTAGACGGCATCACAGAAAAGCTAGGAAATGAAACTACTGGCACTATCAGTGATGACTTAGCTAATTTAATTGCTTTTCAAAGTACTCAACAAGAAGAGCTTAAAAAAAGAAATGGGGAAATTGAAAAGTTAAAAAAAACAAATGATATGTTAGTAAAGGCAAATGGCACATTACTACAACAAGTAAGTGCGTATACTGAAGAAGAAACTGAAGAACAACCAAAGAAAAAAGAACCTTTAGACTATCGTACGTTATTTGATAAGAATGGAAAATTCATTTAAAATGTTTTTTCCTAACTAAGGGCAAGTTATTATGTTTTAAATATTATTAATCGTTTTATAACATATTTTATGCGTGTGTTACTTATTTGATTTGTATTAAACAAACCCTCGTCAAACATAATTTCTTTATATTATAAACCTAACAACAAATAACCTTGTTACCTTGAGTAATAGCTTGCCCCTAGTTGCGAAAAAGCAACTTATAAGAAAGGAGAGAAAAATATGTATCCAAGTGAAGGACTTATGAAAGCATTAAACGATATAAGAGAAACATCAATTGAAAATGGTACTTTATATCATAGACAAGTACC
>JAZOOK010000123.1:0-2973 GCA_045654965.1 Candidatus Coprovivens sp.
ATTCATTAATAAGGTTTTATATTTAAATAATTAGATGTTATAATTATGCTAGGAGTTGATTAGATGGAAAAAGAAATGAAAAATAAGTTTATGTTAGTTACTTATATTTTTGTATTATGTTTAGTTTTATTGGTTGTTTATAATAATTGGTTAGGTAATATATTTGGTTTTATTGGTAATGTATTGTCGCCGTTTGTAATAGGTGCTTTTATAGCTTTTATATTAAATGTTATTGTTAATATGTTGGAAAAAGGCATATTTAAGAAATTAAAAACTGGTAAAAGAGCTTTAAGTATTATATTATCTTTGGTTATAGTTTTTGGTTTTATAGTTATATTATTATTTATTTTAATACCACAACTTAAGAATGCTGGTATGATATTTATTGAAAATATACCAACTTATCATGAAAATATTTATGAACTTGGTAGAAGAATTGGTTTAAGTAAGGAACAGTTAGCTTTCTTGGATATAGATACTGCTAAGATTATGAGTGATTTATCTGTATTTATTTCGAATAATACAACTAATTTGATTACTTATTCATTTGGTTTTGCTACTTCGGTGGTAGGTGCTGTTACTAATTTCTTTGTTGGTATAGTATTTGCTATTTATATACTTATAGATAAAGAGAGTTTAAGTAGACAGTTTAAGAAATTATTTAATAGAATGATGTCTAAGAAAAAGTATGATAGAATGTTAGAAATTATGGATTTATCTAATAAAACATTTACTAATTTTATTAAGGTACAGTTTGTTGAAGCTTGTATACTTGGTGTATTGTGTTTTATAGGTATGTTAATCTTTGGATTACCATATGCTGCTACTATATCTGTTTTAATTGGATTTACTGCTTTAATACCTATTTTTGGAGCTTTTATAGGATGTTTATTAGGGGCTTTCTTAATATTTATGATAAGTCCTATACAAGCAATTATATTTGTTGTATTCTTCTTGGTATTACAACAAATTGAAGGTAACTTTATTTATCCTAAGGTAGTAGGTGGTAAGATTGGATTACCTAGTATTTGGGTATTAGTAGGAGTTATTGCTGGTGGATCTTTTGGAGGAGTATTTGGTATGTTACTAGGTGTTCCTGTATTATCTGTTATTTATGCGTTACTTAAAGAGTATGCTAATTCAAAGAAGAGTTTAAAAGATACTGTAAAAGATACAATTGAAAGTTTATAAAAAGAAGTTTTATACTTCTTTTTTTATTACATAAAAAAAAGAAAGCATTAAGCTTTCTTTTTATTTTTGTTTGTTCCTTTTGTATTGTTTTTTGTAACTTCTTTAACTTCTTCTTCGTTTGTTTCTATTACTTTTTTTGTTTTATTTTTCATCCAGTTTTTACCATCTACTATTCTTGATACTAACATTGAACTAGATGTATCTCCAACAACGTTTAACATTGTTGCTGGTGGATCGATGATTGTTGCAATGATAGTTAAGATTGGTAGAGCAGCTGGTTCGAATCCCATCATTGTGATTATCATCATTTCTGAGATTGTACCACCACCAACTGGTACTGCTGTTACAAGTAAGTTAGCAATTAATGCTGTGATAATTACTTGACCGATATTAACTGTTTCTATACCACCGAATAAGTATACTAAGAACATAATTTTAAATACTGATCCGATTACTGAACCATCTTTGTGGAAACTTGTTCCTAATGGAACTGTTGTTTCTGCTATATCATCAGATACACCAATTGCTTTAGCACATTTGATATTTACTGGAATTGATGCTGCTGATGAACATGTTGAGATTGAAGTAGCAGTTGCTGGTAGTATGTTTTTCCAGAATGCTTTAACTCCATCTTTACCTGCTGATATGTAAGCATATAAGCTATATATTATGAAGTAGAATAGTATTGATACTACTGTATAGATAACAAATGTTTTTAAGAAACCAGTTGCTATACTAGCTCCGAATGTACCAATTAGTGATGCGAAGTAGCAACCTAATCCGATAGGAGCGTAGATAAATACGAAATCTACGAATTTTAGTACAACTTTGTTAGCAGCTTCTAATACATTTAAGAATGGATCTGCTTCTTTTCCAACTTTAGATATTGCAAGTCCTACTAGGATAGAGAATATTACTAGTGGAATTATGTTGTTTCTAGATAAGATTAATGAGAAGTCGTTAACACTGATTGCTTCTACTGTTCTTTCTAGAATATTTAATTCTACTTCTTCTGTTGCTCCTCCAGTAGCAAGTGATTCGATAATTGCTTGTGAATCACCGGGATTTACTAATTCGAATGCGAATGTAGTAATTAAACCTATTACTACTGATACTAGAGTAGTTATAATGAATACTCCAAATATAGTAGTAATTACTTTACCTAAACGTTTAGGTTGTTTGATTTTAGCAATAGATGTTGTGATTGTTAAGAATATTAATGGAACAATGATTACGAACATTAAGTTCATGAATAGGTCCCCGAAAGGACTTAATACTGCGGCTTTTTCGCCCCATACTAATCCAACTATAGCTCCAATAATTAAAGCTCCTAGAAGGATTATTGTTTGTTTATAATTTGACCATATTTTTTTCATAGTCTGCCTCCTTAATAAAATCATATTCTTAAAATGAATAAATATAAAGTTATATTAATCCACACTGATAAATTTATTAGTGACTAAAATCCACAAATGATGTTATTATATTAGTAGGTGATATTATGAAAAAACAATATATTAAGATGAATAATAATGATGAACATCTTAGTTTAGGTAATTTATTTAGAATAATTAAAGATAGTTCTAGAAGTAAGGTTTCTGCATTACAAAGTGAATTGTTTTGTACTTTATTTGAACTTGAAAGTATTAATGATACTACTGTAAATAATTATTGTGTAGGTTGTAGAAGTATTGGTTCTGCTTATAAGCAAGTTTATTTAAATAAAGAAAAGAGATATAGTACTAAGAAAGAAGAATTTACTGATAATATAATAGGTATACT
>JAZOOK010000124.1:0-15571 GCA_045654965.1 Candidatus Coprovivens sp.
GCTGCTTCATATTGTTTCCTAACAGTACAAGGTCTAGAAGTTAGAAATGTATTCACAGACGGTGGTAAAAACATAGCCCAATATCCTATTGGAATATTTAATAAATACTTTGTAAAAATATTTACTTATATAATTCCATATGCTTGTGTTAATTACTATCCATTAATGTACTTCATAGGTAAATCTAATAATACTTATTATGCATTCTTACCTATGATAGTATTAATATATTTAATTCCATGTTTCTTAATATTTAATAAAGGTTCAAAAAATTATTTAAGTACAGGTTCATAAAAAAAGAAAAGTTAAAAACTTTTCTTTTTTCTTTCTATATATTTAAATATAACTAAATATGTAGTAGCAATACTAAATCCTGCTAATACATCACTAGCATAATGAACACCTAAATATATTCTACTAATACCAACTAATAATATTAATAAAGATAATAAAGTACTAAATAATATTTTTTTCTTTTTATCTAATTTACTATTCAATATAACATAAATAAAGTAACCAAAGAAAGCTACACTAGCCATAGAATGTCCAGAAGGAAAACTATAACCTGATTCACTAATTATACCTATACCCATTGGTCTAGATCTAATAAATAAATGTTTAAGTAATTGATTTAATAAAACACAACCAATGATATTTATTGTAAATCCTTTTCCATATTTTTTATTAAATATTAACATAGAGATTATAAATAATAATATGAATTCAATACTACAAAAAAATGTTATTAATTTAAATAAGAATGTACTAACGTTACTATTTAATTTAGAAATAATATTATATATTCCATTATCAAACCAACTGATATTATTTGTTACAACTAGTACAGCAAGAATTATAAATAATAGAGTAGAACTAATTAATAATATTTTTTCAAAACTACTAAGTTTTACAACCTTTTTATTCTTTTTCCTTTTACTCATCTTCTAACTCTCCAAAATATAGAGTTACTATTTCTTTATATCTTTTTAGTAAATCCTCATTAGCATTTTTCTTCTTAGCTATATTATATATTTCTCTATACATATATCTATTTTCGTCTTTAGTACCACCAGTATTTTTCCATAACTTGTCCCCAAGTCTAAGATAGTTATCATAGTTAGAAATTAGATTATGTAATTTATCTGCGAGCATTATATTTATAACATTAACATCGTAGTTTGCTTTCATTCTTTTTATATAGTCTTTCTTGCGATCAAACCATTTAGCAATTCCCATATCTTCAGATAATTCTGATACCATATCAGCAACTAAACTACCAAATTTTTCTTCTAGTTCTTCATAACCATATTCTGTATCATTAATAGCATCATGAAGTAGGGCAGCAATTAAAACATCTTCTGTAGTAGTAAACTCTCTTAACATAGAATAAATTATCATTGGATGAAAAGACTTATCAATATTTTCATTTCTACGTTTTTGACCTTTATTGGCTTTTACCATAAAGTGAATTGCTTCTTCAATCTTTGTATACATATAATCACCCATTTCTACCTTTACCTTACTATCTTAATTATATAGTAAAATCCCATATTTTCCAAATAAAAAAGGACTATTTAGTGTCTAGTCCCCATTTTGTAATACTTTTTCTAAGAAAATCTTTTCTTTAAAACCACCACGTTTAGTAGCTTTCTTAATTCTTTTTTCTTCTATTTCATCATAAGTAACACCTTTATGTTCTAAAATAGCTCTTATAACTTCTAGAATATCTACCATTTCTTCAATGTTTTCTTCTTCTAAATATTCGTTCACTTCTTCTTGAAGTTTTCTATTTAATTCTTTTATATATTCTTCATCACTTAATATTCGTGTAGAAGGCAATTCATTATCCTTTAATATTATTTCTGGAATCTTATCTCTAACTAACTTATTGTATACTTTCATATTCATTCTCCTTTAACCATTTCATACCTTTATTATAACACACAAGAAAAGAATCCTAGTTATTTTTAGGATTCTTTTTATATTTACTTTGATTATTTAATTCTTGATAATAAAGTACAGTATCTTTATCATAGTATCTTATTTCACCACTAGGTAACATAAGCATTCTTTCTACACCAAGGTTATCAACAAAATCTACATTATGTGATACTACTAACATTGTACCTTCATAGTCTTTAAAAGTCTTAGCTATCATTTCTTGTGTTTGTGGATCCAAGTGGTTAGTAGGTTCGTCTAAGATTAATAGATTAGCGCCAGTTAGTGCTAATTTGGCTAAAGCAACACGGCTTCGCTCCCCAGGTGAAAGTACAGATACTTTCTTATAAACATCTTCACCATGAAACAAGAAATTACCTAAAAAACTTCTTAATTCTTTAGTACTTAAGCCAGTACCTTCAAAGTTTTCTAATATTATTTTTTCATTATCTAAAAGTTCATGTTCTTGTGCATAGTATCCTATCTCAGTCTTTTGATTTAATACAATTTCTCCTAACATAGGTTTTAATTGTCCAACAATTAATTTAAGTAAAGTAGACTTACCAACACCATTTTCACCAACGATTAAGAATTTCTCACCACGACCTAAATCAAATGTAAGATTTTCCATAAGTATATGGTCTTCCTTATATCCAAATTTAACATTCTCACATTTTATAGGAACAACTCCTGAAGGGTGATTTATTTTCATTTTAAAATGTGCAACTTTTTGTTTTTGTTCTAGTACAACTTTATTTTCTTCTAATCTAGCCAACTTCTTTTGTCTATCTTTAGCTATTCTAGCTTTCTTTTCATTACCACCAATATATTTAGCGATAATCTTCTTTAATTTTTCTTCTTCTTTTTCTTGTTTATCATGTATTCTTTCTAAAGTCTTTAATCTTTCATTACGTATCTTCATATACTTCTCATAATTACCAGGATATAGTTCCATCTTATGCGTAGCTTTATCTACATATAATGTTTGAGTAGTAACTTGATCTAAGAAATCTATATCATGTGATATAACAAGTATTGTTCCGTTATAATTTCTTAAATAATTAATTATATATTCTTTAGTATCTACATCTAAATGGTTAGTAGGTTCATCTAATAATAATATTTCAGGATTAGAGTAGAGTAATCTAGCAAAAGCAATTTTACTTTTTTGACCACCAGATAAATTACATAATTGCATATCTAATAAATCACTATCTATATTCATACCAGTAACAATTTTTAATAGTATATTCTCAGCATTATAAACTTCATAGTATTCTAATTTTTCTTGTAATTTACCAATTCTTTTCATGATAAATTTAAGCTTTTTTTCATCAGTTTCTATACTAGCTTCCATATAAGCTTCACTTAATTCTTGTTCCAACTTTTTAATAGGTCTACCATCAAGTAGATAATCAAATACAGATATTTCCATACTAGGTATTTCATCACTAATAACTTGTGGTAAAAAACCGATTCTAGTTCCAGGTTTAAGTATAATACGACCACTATCAGGTTCTAACTTCCCCATAACTAGTTTAAAGAATGTACTCTTACCAGCACCATTCATTCCAATGATACCAACTTTTTCATTATCTTTAATTTGCAAGTTAACATCATCAAATATTTCTTGCACACCGAAAGACATAGTTAAATTTTTTATATTCATGATGTTTCACCTCACAATTTCTTTTATATAATACCACAATTTAGAAAAGTAGAGTAGTTTAAGATATGTGATATAATTTAAACAAGAAGGTGATTAAATGCCAAGATATTGCACAATGAAATTCTTTATAGATAATTGTGATAAGAATTTAAATCAACGAAAAATAACCAAAGAACTAGTAGATAAAATTTGTGAATTACTTGGATGTGATTATGATAGATTAGGGTGGATATTATGGGAACCAGACTATCCTAGTCGACAAAGTGGAAGAATGTATAAAAAAAAGAACTCTGAAATGTTCTTTAAACAAAAAATTGAAAGCATAGTTTACCCGATAAAACATCCAGAAGAAGCTCCATCATCTCCATGTTTGAGATATGAATCCCAAAATAAATATTGTGAAGAAGTATTCGATTTTGAAATGTCAATCGGTTATTCTTTCAACCGAAAAAAATTCTATACAAAAATTAATATAACTATCAAAAAAAATTTATTAAAAAACAAAAAAATAAGTATAGACTTATACAGAGAGTTAATAAACTTAATAAATAAAAATAATTTTCATATTCATTCATCTTTAATGCATTATCATACATCTCAAAAAGCTGAATCTGCTCTTTCTGGAATCAGTACAGGATTTTTTCATACAATAGAAGAATGGATACTTATACATAAAGCATTAGATCACAAATTTGACTGGAAAGGTAAAATATTAGATGTATTTTGTTTTAACACAATAATTAAAGAAAGTATTCCAAATAATGTATTATCAAAACTTGAAAAGATAATAGGAAAGAAAAACATTATAATAGATGATGAATATGTAACATTTATATATCCGGTTTGTAAATTAAGATATTTATTCGATAAATATATTCCGTCTATAAAGAAAATGAGAATAAGAAGAATTTTGAAAAAAAGTAATTTATTACCTCAAAAAAGATAAGACAATTGTCTTCTTTTTTTATGAAAAAAAAGGAAATCACCATTCAATGGATAATATATATAGTAGAGGGTGATATTATGAACTACTATAATGAAATAAAACAAGAATTGATAAACAATGAAATTACAAAGAGAGTAAAAGATTATTCAAAAAATAAAAGCGACTTAACAACTTACTATAACGTAGGGAAAATGTTAAGTGAAGCCGGTAAACAATACGGAGAAGGAATAATTAAGGAATATTCAAAAAAGTTAACTAAGGAACTTGGAAAGGGCTATACATTTACTTCTTTAACCAGAATGAAAAAATTTTACTTATTAAAACAAAAAGTTGCGACACTGTCGCAACAATTAACTTATGGTCATTATGTTGAACTATTGCCATTAAAAGATACTCAAGCGATAGATTACTATATCATGATTACAGAAGAACAAACATTATCCATTAGAGAATTACGCCGAAGAATAAAAGACAATGAATATGAAAGATTAGACGAAACAACTAAACTCAAACTACAAACTAAAGAAGAAACAAAAGTAACTGATTTCATAAAAAATCCAATAGTTATAAAAAATACTTTGAATAAAATTGAATTCACAGAAAAAGTATTAAAGAAACTAATATTAGAACAATTAGATGAATTCCTACAAGAACTAGGCAATAACTTTTGCTACAAAGGTAACGAATACAAAATAAAACTAGGAGATAGATACAACTACATAGATTTATTACTTTATAACATTGAATACAATTGTTATGTAGTAATCGAACTAAAAGTAACTGAGCTAAAAAAAGAACACATCGGTTAAATAGAAACATATATGAATTATATAGATAAATACTTAAAGACAATAACTCAAGATAAAACAATTGGAATAATTATATGTAAAAAAGATAATCAATTTATAATGGAATACTGTAGTGATCCAAGAATACTAAGTAGGGAATACATACTAAAATAAAAACAAGTAATTACTTACTTGTTTTCTTAACATATTTTTCTCTTAAATTATGTGCAACTAGCACATTTGCCATTAATTCATAAACAGTCATAGGACCAACACCACCTGGAACAGGTGTAATATATCCAGCTACTTTAGAGACATTATCATAATCAACATCTCCTTGTAACTTACCATTCATTCTATTAATACCAACATCAATAACTACGGCACCATTCTTAACCATATCTTCTTTTAAGAATCCTGGTCTACCAACAGCAACTATAACTATGTCAGCATTCTTAGTATATAAACTTATATCTTTAGTCTTAGAATGACAAATAGTAACAGAAGCATTTCTATTAGTTAGTAAATTAGCCATTGGTTTTCCAACTAAAACACTTCTACCAATTACAACAACTTGACTTCCTTCAAGTTTTACTTTGTATTCATCTAATAAATCAATAATACCTTTAGGAGTACATGGTACTAATGAAGGCATACCTTGTACTAATCTACCAGCATTAATAAATGTTAAACCATCTACATCTTTATATGAATCAACAGTATTTTGAATTAATGTTGAATCTAAATGATTAGGAAGTGGCATTTGTACTAAAATACCATCAATACTATCATCTTTATTTAGTTTCTTAATATATTTAATTAACTTATCTTGTTCTACATTTTCATCAAACACTTTATGTATAAATTTATATCCTAATTCTAAAGCAATTTTTTCTTTTTGTTTCACATAAACCTTACTAGCTTCATCTTGACCCACTTGTATAACAGTTAGTCCTAATTGACAATCTAAAGCATCTAATTTTTCTTTTAATTCGGTAAGTTTTTTGTCTCTTAAAGTCTTACCATTCATCTCTACCATTATTTCCACCTCTTATTTTATACATTATATCATGAAGTGAAGTAGAGTAGAAGTGTACTTTACACACAAAAGAAAAAGACTTTTTTCAAAGTCTATTTTTTCTTAATTCCAGCATCGCTAAATACTTGTTCGATAGATTCTACATTTTGAGAAGCGCCACTTAGTCCACCAATAACTTTACCGTCTTTAATAATTAATGTTAATGGAGTACCACCCATATTGTCTTTAGCGAATGTAGCCCATTTACCACTACCAGATAAAGAATTTAAAATATCAAATGCAGCAGAATCAGTAATATATGGTTGAGATGCATTGAAGTTGATTATAGCTCCTAAATCAATGTAGTAAGCAGTTATACCATAATTATCAGCAGCTTGTTTGATATAAGGTGCATACATACCACAATATCCACAAGATTGTCTACCAATCCATACTACAATTCTTTTACCTTTAGATTCCTTAGCTATATCAGCAGCAGTAATAGTTTTAAATCCACTAGTATCATAACTAGCAGTTTCTTCATAACCAGTATCATCCCCAGCACCAGTATCAGTATTATCACTAGTTATATTTCCGCTACCAAGTAACATTATTAATAAAAATACTAATAATATAGTAGTTAACCAATTTAACCAATTAGATACTTTAACTTTCTTTTCGATATTGATAATTCTTTCTTCTAAAGTAAGTTCTTCATATTCGTTAATAACTTCTTCGTTTTTAACTTCTTCTACTTTTTTATTTTCTTCTAAATTTTTCTTTGCCATATTCTATACCTCCCTAACATAATTTTACAGGGAAATCAGCATAAATACAAGAAAAAAGGGCTATTTCCCCCGTAATTAACAAAAAAAGAGTTATAATATATCAAACATGAGGTGATATTATGTTAGGAGCAATAATTGGAGATATAGTTGGGTCATTTTATGAAGTAGAAGAAGTCCAAGCTATAAAAAAAAACCACGATAAAAAAAGAACATATGAAGATAGAATAACTATTCTTAATAAAACAACACCTTTATTTACTGATAATTGTTCATATACAGATGATACGGTATTAACATGTTCAATTGCTCATGCCTTAATAGAACCCCAATCTTTTGAAAAATCACTACGAAAGTACGGACTAAAAGAAATAGAACTAGGTAAGGATAAATATGGTAGAAGTAGATTTGGAAAAGGATTTGTATCATGGATTAAAGAAGAAAAAATAGGTGATTCCTATGGTAATGGTGCATCCATGCGTATATCTCCAATTGCATATTATTATGATGACTTAGGTATTATATTAAATAAAACTAAAGAAGCAACAATTCCATCTCATAATAATGAAGAAGCAATTATTGGAGCACAAGCAGTATCAACAGCAATATTCTTATCAAGAAATAATTATTCACAAGAAGAAATAAAAAAAGAATTAGAAAGACGTTTTAATTACTCATTTAATTTTAAACTAGAAGATCTACAACATAATTATAGATTTTCATCAAGAACAATAGATAGTGTACCACAAGCAATATTCTGTTTCTTAGAATCAACTAGTTTTGAAGATTGTTTAAGAAAATCAATATCTATTGGTGGAGATACTGATACAATAGCTGCTATCTCATGTTCAATAGCAGAAAGTTTTTTTGGAATACCAGAAGATATAAAACAAAAAGCATTAGAATACTTACCTATAGAATATAAAAAAGAATTAATAAAATTTTATTCTATTTTATATTTAAAACAACAATTATTAGAATTAAATATATGTCATGATGAATTTTGGGAATACATGCGTAATAGAACTAAAAGAATATCTACTTCAATAGATAACGGTATCTGGGGAGCATTCACTAAAAATGATAAAGAAGGAAGAATAATTGATATAAAAATATTAGTCCCAGAAATAATTGACGAACAAACTATGTTAATAAATATTCATGAATATGCCCATGCATATGAATTATATTTAGAATTAGGAAATGTTTTTACTATAAATAAAAAGAGTAGTGAAGAATATGCAATTTCTAAAGAAAAAGAATATTTAACTAAAAAAAAGGTTTATGAACAATCATAAACCTTTTTACATTTTACTTCCACAATTAGGACAAAAATTACCAGTAGAACTCATTCCACATTTAGTACAATATATTGGTTTTAAAGGAACTTGAATCTTAGCTAATTTAAATACTCTTCTAAACGCTAATATATAAATTAATATTACAAATATAAAGAACGCTAATACTAAAACTACTTCACCAGTAAATAAACAGTAATCATAGAAACCATGGATTAACACAGGCATTAATAAAGATAAGAAAATATTCTTTGATACCAAATCTTTTCTATTATTAATTTGACTTTGTTTTGCTAAACCATAATAGTATCCCATAAATACACCACAGAATGTATGTAATGGAACTGCTAGTACTGCTCTCATTAAAGCAACACCAATACCACCCTCTACAACGTAAAGAATATTTTCTAATGTTGCAAATCCTAAAGAAACAAATACTGCGTATACAACTGCATCATACATATGAGTAAAGGCTTTATTCTTCCAAGTAACTAATCTTACAAATATCCATTTACTAAATTCTTCTACTAAAGCAACTCCGACAAATACTCCAAAGAATAATTCTATTAAAGTTTCACCTTCATCAGGATTACACATCGGTAGCATATATACAAAAGCACTTAATATTAAGGTTACTATAATTGAACCAATACCACAAAAGAATAGTCCAACTAATAATCCTCCAGGTTCTTTTTCGACTCTATCATTTTTCCATATTATCCATCCTAATACTAAAGATGGTAATACAGCTAAAGTTAATAATAACTGCATACTATCACCATCCTCATTATATATTAAAAAACAATTACTAAATAGGGTTATTTATTTATTTTTTATATCTTTACACAAATATTACTAATAGATAATTTTATTTATTAACATAAATAATAATTATAAAAAATAAAATAATTGTAGGAAGTGAATTATGTTAAATTATATTATTACTTTAATTCTTTTTTTGATTATTATTTTAGCTATTCATACTACATTCGCCAATTATAATAAAAAATAATGTGTTATAATTACTATAGTAAGAGGTGATATTGTGGAACAAGAATACTTTTTAGATACTCCAGCAACTAATCGAGGATTATATTTAAATCAACAACAAATAGATTTATTGTTTATCATAAGTTGTGAAAGTAAAGAACAATTAGAAGAATATTTTTATAAAATATGTGGTCAATTTCCATATCAAAAAATAGATGAAGTAATTCAAAATTATGAAGAATTAGATTTAGAACAAGCTAAAAGAGCATTATTTCAAAAGTATAAAGATGTTCTTGTTGGATATAAAGAAAATCATCGTATGTCTCCGATAGAGCAAGCCAAGCATAAGTTAAGTATGATGCGTACTCCAGACGGGCAACCTATACCACCTGAAGTAACAGAAGAGATTTTAAGTCTTATTACTAAAGATGGAGTAGATGCTGGATTAAAACATTTATCAAATTTATATGGTAAAGAATTTATTCAAAGATTCAATCGTCTTATGAAAGAGGACTTTGAAAATATAAAAAGTGTTTCATATGAAGATATGCAAGCATTACACGAAAGAATTAAGACAGACGGAAAAATAGATACAATTATTATTGCAACGAGTAAATATGATAACTCAGTATTCAGTGATGGAACAACATCATATTATGATCCTTATTTAACAGCAAAAGGATTAACTTATTGTAAAATGACAGGTAAACACATGAGATTTCATGCCTTATTTGACTATGCACATTTAATGAAATTAGTAAAAGAAGGAAAAGGTCCTGAAGATAAAGAAGAAATCTTAAGAGACATGAAAAACTATGTTAGAGCATCTCTAGAATATATAGAAAAATACAATGAATCAGTAAGAGGGACAAATCAACCAACTATTAATGTAGTAGAAATATTTAACGAGTTAGTAGAATATAATAAAAAAGATGGTCAACCATATGAAATGGCTTGGGAAAAATATTTTGGAATAACTATTGATGACATTTTGATGTGTTTTGAAGGTATAAAAAAACCAGAAGGAGTAGAGTTCATGTATAATGAAACTCTATTAGAAGAACATCCTGATAGACGAAGAAAAGTAAGTGAAACATTCGCTGAAATAATGAGAAAAAGACCAGATTTAATAGATGTATTTGGAAATCAAATGCATTTACAACATACTCATGCTGAAGAAAGAACTGATAATCCTAATTATAGTATTGAGTCAGTAAAAGGCGGACTTCAACTAATGAAAGCTATAGAGGATGCTGAATTTCCAATGCCAGATGGAACAAGCAAAAAGGTAAGAACAGAAATAACAGAATTTGATATTCATATAGCAAAAGATGTTTATTTAGGAAAACTAAAACCATTACAAGAAAGAGGAGAAATAACTCTAGATGACATCGTATTGTTAAAAAGATCTTGGTTAGAAAAAATATCAGAAGCCATAAGAGAAAGCGGAATAAAAGTAGATAGAATTACATATTGGTCAATACATGATACAGTAGATCATAATTTAGTTAGATCAAATATATCTATTCTAGATGAAAATCCTGACAAGACAATTGAAGAATTGGAACAAGAAGGTAAATTAATACCAACTTTACATGCCGGAGCATTAGGTACAGGAGTAGAAGAACCTAAATATCAAAAGTCTCCGAACTCTACAGTAGAACCAATTCAAGAAGAACACTCACAAATAGAAGTACCTCAAGAAGAAACTCCAGTAGAAGAATTAGTTGAACAAAAAGAAAAACCAAAAACTCTATCTTTGAAACCACCTAAAATACCAAATAGTGGTTTTGCAGCAGAGTATATAATTTTAGGAGTAGTACTATCTATATTAATAACATTAGTAATATTAACTATTGTAGCAATAACATAAAAAAGATACTTAACAAGTATCTTTTTCTTTTAACAATTATTTATATATGATACAATAACACCAATTTTCAAGGTGATATTATGAACATACAAGAAACAATACATATGTTAAGAAATATATTTAAAGAAAAAAACTATAGTAACCTAACAGAAATGGAAAGATTTGCAGAAATTAGAATGCACAAAGTTCCCAAAGAGGTATATGAATATATAAAATCTTTTTTTGATAATCTTCATATAGAAATAGTTGGTAAATATGAAGGAAATCTAATGGATTTAATGGAAAGAGGAGTGTTAGAAGGTTGGTGTTGGCAAACAACTGAAACCGCAAGTCTTTTTCTACCAGACGATTCTTATATAGAAAGAGGAGATTTAAAATTTGCTTCAAATAAATTATATTATCATTCTTGGATTAATTTTAAATATAAAGGTAAAGAATATATATTTGATCCATGTCTTCAAATACTTTGCGAGAAAAAATATTATCAAAAAATATTTGAAATAACAGTAAAGGGGAAAGTTACAGCTAAGAAAGTAAAAGAGTATTTCTTGAATTACATTAGTAACCCACCTAAAAAAGAAACAAATGAAGAAGTAAGTAATATAATGAAAATGTTATTTGGTGAACTATCTGAAAGAAGAAAAGGGGAAATCGTTATTCACGATGAAGAAAATCCAAATGCTCCAATGTATAGAAATGGAGTGGGATATAAAACAGAATTAAAAAATGGACAAATAAAAAAACTTGTAGCACACTATTATTATACAGACTGCTAACAAGTCTTTTTTTATTCAACAATTTCAATATCAGTAAATACTAATTTATCTATTGCACTCTCAATTTTTGATAAGTAAAGATTTCTTTGAGCCATTTGTTTTTTTCTTTTTCCTTTAGAAAAGAAAAAGTTGATTTTCTCTCCAAAATTAGCTGCTTCTTTAACTTCTTCAGGAATAACAATTTTCTTTCCCATTTTATCTTGATAAGTTTGTGATATTTCAGTATTAATTTTATATTCATTATTTATTCTTTTATCTATCTCTGTAATAATATAAACTATTTCATCATTCATAACATATAACTCTGATCTACCAGCATCTTCATGTTTAGAAGTAGGATCATTATGTTCTTGAAATTTAATCATTAAACCATTTTCACACAAAGAAATATTACCAGTAACATGATAATGACCAAATTCAGGAAATGTTATCATTTTATGAGTTTCAGCACCTTTTATTATTATTTCTTTACTTTCAAATACTTCCATTAAAACGTCTTCAACATTACCAAGTCCAAAACTTCCAATAATTTTTCCGTTAGGAATTCCGTATTTTTTAACAGTAAATACATCATGCATAAGCAACACCTCTTATTATCTTTATTATAACACATAAAAAAACAGGTTACTTAAAATAACCTGTTAATTTACACACTGGGGCGATATGTGGGGATCGAACCCACGCGTGCCAGAGCCACAATCTGGTGTGTTAACCACTTCACCAATACCGCCATGCGCATACATAGAATAACAAATAATTGAACAAAATGCAAGTATATATTATAATTAATTTATAATTAAATAACATAAAGGAGAGTTTTTATGAATCCATTGACATATTTTTTAGTAAAAAAGACATTTTTAGAACAATTAAAAGAAGAATTTAATGAAGTAGTTAGAGATTTTACCGAAATACTTGAAATGATAAAAGATTTAACTTATGGTAATTTAGAAAAACTAGTTGGACCAGATGTTGCTTTAATGCTTGTAATAGGTATAGGAGCAATTCTTGTTATGATTATTTGTCTAAAAATAATTAATAGATAACAAATAAAAAGGAGCACTAAGCTCCTTTTTTTCTTGATTTTATTAATGCAAAATCTTCTTGGTCTATACCAAAACTTATAGAACCAAAATCTCTATCTGCTTCTAAAGCAGTAAGTACTAACTTAGTACCAATTCTTAATTTCTTCTTAGATTTCTTACCATTGAATGACAGAGTAGCATCATTATAGTTGAATTTATCACCTTGAATATCTTCAGCATATAATCTACCAGTAATACCTTCTTCTGTCTTAACAAACATAACTTTACTATTAACATAAGTAATATGTGCATTGAATTTTTCACCTAAGTGATTCTTCATGTACTTGATCATTTCGAATTCATCAGCATCTCTCTCTGCTTGATCAGCATTTCTTTCTTTTCTAGAAATATGTTGACAGAATTCATCCATCATATCATAGAATGCATCGGCATCTTTTATTTCAAATTTATTATCTCTTTGTAATCTTAAATTATAATGTCCTCTTAAGTCAGCAGCACGTCTAATAGGACTTGTCCAATGACCATAAGTAGGTAAACCTAAACCAAAATGTCCAACATTTTCTACATCGTATCTTGCACGACTCATAGAACGTAAGATGATTTGTGCAGCAACTGTTCTTTCATCCATATCATCTATTTGAGAAAGTAATTGTTGAATAACTTTACCATTTACTATATCATGAGTAGATTTTACTCTAATACCAGATTTTTCTAAAGTTTCAAATGCTTCTTCAACTCTTTCTTCATCTGGTGCTTCATGTACACGTAGTGGAGAAGGAATAATCATATAATTTGCATAACTTTCTCCGGCTAGTAACATTAAGTTTTCAATGATTTTTTCAGCAGTTCTTTGTTGCTTCTTTTTGAATTCAATTGGATTTCCATCTTCATCCATTTTTATTTCTAAATCATTTGAACCAAAGTTAACATATCCACGTTTTTCTTTTACTTTTTCCATTCTATTTGATAATTGACGCATTAAATCTAGTGCATCATAGAATTCTTCATATCCTGGAGGTAAAATACCTTCCTCAAATATTTGATTAACTTCTTCATAAGTCATAGCTTTTCTTGAATTAATGACAGAATCAACAAAGTCATAACTTAGTACTTCTCCTTGCGGAGTTACTTCCATAATACAACTAAATGTTAATCTATCAACATCTGGATTTAAAGAACAAATTCCATTAGATAACTTATGTGGTAGCATAGGAATAACAGTGTCTGCCATATAGACACTTGTACCTCGTTGTAACGCTTCTTCCCAAAGTTGCATACCAGGATGAACATAATGTGTTACATCTGAAATATGAACTCCTACAACATAATTACCTCGTTCATTAACTCTTATACTAACTGCATCATCTCTATCTTTAGTACTAGCACCATCAATAGAGAAGATTAACTCGTTCGTCAAATCCAAACGGCCAACTTTTTCTTCTTCCGTGACTTCCGTAGGTATTGCTTCAGCTTCAGCTAATGCAGCCTCCGAAAAATCAATTACTATTTTATTTTCAATTGCTATTATTTTTAAATCTGCATCCGGATCATCTTTATGTCCTATATTTTTTACAAATCCTGCATAATAACATTTATTATCTGTAAGTTCGCTAATTTTAACGACTATTCTGTCACCTTCAACCAAAGGTCTCATCGACATTGCATTTATTTTTATTGGATGATTTAATCTAGCATTAAATGGTCTTAAATAATATTCACCATCTTCACTTTTAGTAACTTCAACAACTACTAAACCATCTTTTCTTTTTATTATTTTATCAACTTTACAAACTATATGACCTTCACTCATTTTTTTTGTAGGTTTTACAATAACTGTATCACCATCAAGTGCGTCATTTAAATCTTCTGTTCTAATTTTATATTTTTTTCCATCACGTCCCATGATAAAGCCTTCATCATGTTTATTGATACTAATTTTGCCATGAACATAACCTAAATCATGTGGAAAAGAACGGAATAATCCTTTTACTTGATCAACCTCAATTAATCCTTCAAACTCTAATTCTTTTAGTGCTTCTCTAAGCATATCAACACGATATCCTTTTTCTCCACACATTTTTGCTCTTAATTGATTGAACTTATATTTTTTATATTTTTGACTTGGATTGTCTAAATAAGCCATCAATTCGTCTTTTAAACTATGTATAGTTTTATCTGCCCCATACTGCATTTTATCCCCTCCTACCTTTACTTGTAACATAAAAATACCATAATGTAAATTGATTTATTGAATTTTAGTTATAAAAACTATTTATGGACTAAATATAGAGTTAATCCCCTGAAAAATAGCGTTAAATTCAATACTAAATAACCACTTATTATGTTAAAATTAAATAGGGTGGTACTATGTTTAAAAATGGACAAATTATTATTACATCTAATGTTAATAAAAAGAACTTATTAAAAAAATTAAATAATGAATT
>JAZOOK010000125.1:0-2020 GCA_045654965.1 Candidatus Coprovivens sp.
CATAAAAAAATACTCAAGATAACCTTGAGTACTAAAGTTATCTCATCGTGCTAGCTTTACCACCTAATTTAATAGGTTGGTGTGACTTCATAGGGCTAGTCCCTCCATCACTCCTTATAAGATATATTTGTATTATAGAGAAAAATATAAAATTTATCAATATTTTTCTAATTTATTTACATAATAAAAAATCTAGAACTATCTAGATTTTTTTACATAACTTAATACTTTATCTTTAGATGGTAAATCACATGTATGAATACTTGATAATAAAGCATTTCTATTAAACGCTACATATCTTTTATCAATTTCTATTTCTCCATCTTTTCTTTCTCTTACTACATAATAACAAGCTTCATTATCTTTTTCAGAACCTTCATATCCCATACCTACAGCTCTTAATGTATATATTTCAGTATCATCTAATGTATTTTCTAAATCAAAATGATAATGACCTTGTAATACATAATCATAATCAGTTACTTTCTTACCACCAAATATTGGTTCTTCCTTAGCAGATACATAACCTCTAACAATAGATATACTACCCTTATTACTAACAATACAATTAGTAATCTTTCTTAATGCATCTTCACTATTAGTATATCTTAATTGTTCAACATTACTACTAAAACTATGAACACTTCTATCTCTAAAATCCCATCTAACATCATTAGCAAAATGACATAGTGCTATTTTTTTATCTCCCATTAAAAGTTCTCTTGAAGCAGGATATTCTCTTAAATTTTTAATTCTTTCAGGTCCTAACTTTCTCTCAGTCCATAACTGACTATCTAATCTAGCATCCGTTAAATAAGGGAAAGAATCTGTACCTAAAGTATTATAGTACTCAGCATTACCAGCTACTGATTGAACATTAAATTCATCTAATAAATCAAATACTTCAACAGGATTTGGACCTAATCCAATATTATCACCTAAAGAATATATTTCTGTAATACCTCTTCTTCTCATATCTTCAAGTACTGCTAAAGTAGGTTCATACATAGAATGACAATCAGCTATAACACCAATCTCTCTTCCTGTATAAATATCATTTTCTTTTACATGAGAAACACTAGGTCTCAACATATCAAGAATAATTTTTAATTCAGTTAAATCAGTATTAACATTATCTAAATTTAATCCTTCAACAAATACATAATTAGGATCATCTATAGATTGATGTAATGGTTGAGTAATAATAAATGGTAAACCATACTTTTCATGATATTCCATTTCTCTCTTACTTGGTTTTCTATTACCTGGTAATATTAATCCACAAGCTTTTAAACCTTCTCTATAAAGTAATGCTTCTGCATTCTTTTCTACTACTGCACTAGTTTCTAATATACCTCTTTGTAATCTACTTATATCATCTACTTCACTACTATTAGAATTAACTCTATAATTAGTTCCCATATTAGAAACAGAACTACATATAAAACTTCCTCTAGGTAAATAATCATAAGCAATAGCAACATCATGACTAATAGTATAATATCTTTGACCTCTATAACTAACAGGACTCACTGATATAAAATTACTTTCTCCAGTAGAAACACCATCTATCATATCTACCATATTCTCTTTAGTACTTAATATATGTGCATATAAACAATAATTTGTATTACTAAAATCAAATACTTCTCCACCATATATTAAAGATAAATCTTTATCTATTAAACCTAATCTTCTAGCTTCATCTAAAGTAGTTAAATTATTTAATGAATCTAATTCATATACTTTTCTTACTTTATCTTCTAAATTAGAAAATTGATTTTGTATCTTAGTTAATAAATCTATATCACTAAATATATAAACTAATACATTATTAAGACCATCTCTATTATTAGTATAATTAACCATTTCTAATATAGTTGAATAAACCATTAATTCATCAATTAATTCAACTAATCCAGGACTATTTTTATTATCTTTCTTTAATGTTCTTAAAGCACCTGTACCACCTATATTAGCTAATATATCTAAACTAAGTCGGATCGTAGCCATGTCGTTC
>JAZOOK010000126.1:0-18834 GCA_045654965.1 Candidatus Coprovivens sp.
GTTGATAAAAAAAAGAAAGAATTGTTAAATTCTTTCTTTTTATTTGAATTCTTTTGTATCGTTAGTTGTTCCTGATGCGAAATGTTCTTTTGTTGAATATGTTTCTGCTTTAAAATTGAAGAATGTTATTTCATATCCATATGTATTCTTTAATTTACTATTATTTAGTGCTGTAAATGTTTGATCCAATAATGGAGCAAAGTTTGTATTATTTTCATCATATACACCTTTAATATGAAGAATCACTTTATAATCATTAGCATTTATATATTGATTAATAAATTCTTCTGTTGATAAGTTTAGATATTTAGATAAGTTTAGTTTTGAACTTATTTCATATCTCTTTTGAGGATCGTTTACATCTTTATATACTTTGTAATAATCTTCACAATCTGCACAGTCACCAACAAACATACATCCTTTTTTTGGATATAAATATGTATCTACAACTGTTGCACCAGTAACTTGTTTAACGTTTGCTGATATTGCTTCTTTTATTTCTTTTAAGTAGATAGTTTCTATAAAGTTATCAATTATAGTATGTTGATTTGATGATTCAACATATGGAATGGTTTTTAATTGAATTGTGTTTTTGTTAGGATCTTTGCACGTAAGTGTAGACATTAATTCATTTCTTTCAGTTTTATGGTTTGCTTTGTTAGCAAAATCACATGTGAATTCAATTCCATATCTTGCTTTTAATGTTTTTAAAACATATTCTTCGTATGTTTCAGCTATTACTTCGTTCTTTTGGTAGAAAATCATTTGGTTGAATTCTGTTGGCCATTTTTGATATGCGAAGTATGGTCCACCAAGTAAAGCTGCAAAGAATAATAAGTATCCGATTGTTTGTAATGCTTTGATATTTTTCCTGTCAGTCAATATTTTTGTAATTATATTGGCAACTATAATACCGATTATACCTGTTACTGCGCATGCTGTTGTGTAATATGTCCATAAATCCATACCGTCTTCACTAAGCATTGATATAATGAAACAAACTACTGCTGCTGCCATACCACCTATAAGTACTGATGTAGGAAATTCAGTTTTCTTTTTGTCTTTGATTGCAAATATTACTGCTCCTAAAAATACATATCCTACTGAAGCTGCACTTATTAAAACGTTTACATTAACAGTTGCATAGAAGATACCAAATATAACTATTGCATTTATTAGTATTAGAGGAATTATTTTTGCGGTAAGTCCACCTTCTTGTTGGGCTTGTTGAACTGGTTGTTCAGCGGCTTGCTTGGCAGCTTCTTCCTCTGCTTTTTCTTGTGCAAGTTTATCATAATATGTTTGTGGTATTTCAATTATTGGTTGTTGTGGTGCAGCATTATTTGTTGTCATCTCATTATTCATATTAAATGAATTATTTTCTAAATTATTATTTTCATTGTTTGGCATTTACATTCACCCTATTCTTCTTATATTATAGCATAAAAAAGAGAAAGATAAATATTCTTTCTCTCTTATTCGTTAATAATTTGTTCTATTTCTTTAGCATGTACACCAACAATCATGTAAACATAATTATTATCATGTTTAATAATAGCATTTTTATATAATTCAACTGTTTTTTCATCTTCTGAGTATCGAGTTATTGAATCAATTTGGCTATATAACATATCGTAATAATATTGATGTTTTTCTGAGTTGATTATAATTACATAGTTATCTTTTGATGAATAAGGTACATCTTGTTCTCCGTTTGTACTCATTAATAATGCTGAGTTTGGAATTTCTTCAATATTGATACCAAATGAATTTAATAAATCTATTTGGTCCATCTCTTTTAAACTTATATCTTCGTATTCACCCATTATTATTGATTGTAGTCTTTCTACATCATATGTTTTGGATGTATCTTTATTTATTGATATAAGAATAAATACTAATAAGATTATTAGGAGACTTGCAATCGCTGCAAGTACTCCTATTAATTTTTTACCTTTATCAGTTAGCTTTAGCTTTTTCATGTTTTACCTCTTTAGTATTAATGTTTTTGATGAATAATATTAAGTTGATTATTACTAATCCTATTATGACTGCTATTACTGCTATTTTAGTTTTTTCGAAGAATGTATTTTTCTTTTCACCTTGGAAATAGTTGTATAAGAATACATCTTTAGCAATTTTGTTGCTTGTATTTTCTATAGTAGTATTTCCGGCATTTAAGATATCATTTGTACTATATACTTCGTATTCTCCAGTTGTCGTATTGTAAACTTGTACATAATCATTTGTAACTGTGCTTGTTGGTATATTTGTACCAGGTCCGCTGTTTTCACCATTTTCGTCGTCTGGTGTTGTTAATGTTGGTGGTACAGGTTTACTTAATGGACTAGATAATTTATCTTTTATTTCTTGATCAGTAATATTAGTTAAAGTTTCCTTTAATGTATTACTTTCTTTATAAGTATTATTTGAAGATGATAGTACATATTCTCCTGATACTGAACTTCCGATATAAGATAATAATGAAATCTTTTCTTTTGTTCCGTATGTGAATAGTTCTTCTCCAGTATAGTAATTGAAGGCAAATACATAACCATTTTTGTATCTAACAATAACGATTGAATCTTTACTGTCAGTGTCTTGGTCTACTTCTGTAATATTATTATTATTGAAGTATGCTGGTAATTTTATTCCACTCTTAATTGAAATTAGGTGTCCATCGATTAATGATATTTGATATTCTTCAGTATTATATGTATGATATACATTCATATCTTGATCAGCTTCTTTGTTAGAATCAAATATATAAATCTTTTCGTCTCTTACATGGATTTGACCACTTCTAATTGCTACATTTCCATCTAAGTCAGTAATTCTACTGAAATCATAGAATGTTTCAACTTTTCTATTTTGAACATTGTATTCAGCTATAGGTATTTCTTGTACTCTGAATCCTTTTGGTGATTCAATAGTATATTTTTCATTATTTACTAAATCATATACTTGGTTATTATCTAATAACACCATATTATTATAGATATTATAAGCTTTATCAGCTATCTTTTTATCATTTTTATATAGTTTATTATTTTCAATATGATAGTAATTATTATCTATAATTTGAACTGTTCTTGCTAAGTCTTCACTTGTTAAGACTATTTCTTTTTCTTCGTTTGAAGATTTGATTGTAATAATTAAATCTTTTTTATAATCATAAGATAATGTATATACTCTATTTTCTAATCTTTGATAATCTGATTTGAAGTCACCGTTTTCATACTTGAATTTAACATCTGAATATATTTTATTAAATTCTATATTTACTGTATTGTGACTTGAAGGATATACTTTGTAGATATCATTTATTGCTCTATCTAGAATATTTATTTTAGCTCCCATTTGTTCAGTTGTGAATAATGATGTTGCTTCTGTATTGAATGCAAGACCTTGTAAGTTGAAATATGATCTATTATTCAACCCTGAATTTGGTAATGGAGTTAATCTATTCTTTTGAGTTGCATCAAATTCTACTGGTAATTCTTCTTGATATTTTGGAACTAATGGGTTATTATCTGCATCTTTTAGACCAGCGTCTATTAATGTTGGATAAGAACTTGAACTATTATAATATGGTGATGAATCTAAGTTTCTAAAATCATATTTTAATAGTAGGTTTTCTGATACCCATGAATCTGAATTGTAACTGTTCTTAATTAATGTTCCTGATAATGGAGTGTTGTATACCATTAATCTTTCATATATACCAACATATCTTGCATTAGTTGTATTATTTCTATATACCGCTGGAGATATTTGAGTAATCGGTTCTGTTCCTAAATTTATTGCTGCAGTATAGTTTTCTTTAACAAATCTTTGTTCACCGTTAACATATAATCTTAATGTATATTGTGTACCAGTTGGATTTTTTGCAAATGTAACTGTTACTTCACTTGTTGATTTTAATGGTAGGTATGCATCTGTTGCTGTACCTGTTCCATTTACTAATACATATAATCTTCTTGATGTGTTTGATGATGTTATATATATACCAAATCCTCTATTTGAAGCATTTGTACTTCCTGCAAAATATATGTATTGATTTGATTTAATACTATTTGAAATTGGTTTTACTCTTACTGAAACAGTGAAGTCTTTTGTTGGTTGTACGAATTCGTTACCAATTGTAACTGTATCATCCATACCATCAAACATTAATCCATCTTTTTGCATTGATGTTACTGTTCCGCTTGCTACTACAGTTTTATTTCCATCTGCTGTAGGTGTTTCAGTTCTAGCAATTTGACCATTTATTTCGTTATTGATTCTTGTGAAATCAAAATATGTATTATCAAAATATAGTTTAGATGAATAAACATAATCGTAACTAGTTCCTGATTCGTTAGCGTATCTTGCCCAAGTTACCTTATTTGTTAAATCATTGTAATCAACTAATTGATCTGAGTTAACGTTATTATTACCATATGTTGTTTCATATAAGTAATATCCTTCTATTGCTCCTTTGTCATAGAACATTACTCTAATGTAACAATCTCTAAATATTCTAAATGTTACTTGATTTTGACGTGAGTAGTTATATGCTCTTGGATAATAGTTATTTGATGCTGCTGTCATGTCTTTGTTGAATGTTCCGTCTAGGTCGTATACTTTTACTCTGAACCAGTCGAAACCAGATTTAACGTTTACACCTATTGTATAAGTTTTTCCGCCTTCTAGTTTGATGTAGTCTGCTCCATAAGCAGCATTTGGATATGAACGATTATATATTTGTTCTCCTTTGTCACCTAAGTAGTAACCTTCTACTAGATTTATTGACCCTAACATATTTTTAGTTTTATCAACTGTAGGAGGTACAGCATAAGTAAATGCTTTTACTGAATTTATTGTCGTATTTTCATAGAATACTATTCTATTTAATGGTAATACTTCTTCGTTAAATTCATCCCCTGTTGCTAGTCCTACTGTATTTGGATCTTCTGATGTAATACTTCCTTCAAAGTATAATGCATATACTGAGTTTGGATAGTATAGTGAATAAGATAATCCTCCGAATAATCCACCAGCATGACTTTTAGCGTATACTGTTGAATCTGAAACGTATGTTTCTCTTGTATAACCGTGGCTTGTTTCTGTTGAACCTAATCTACCAATCATACCACCAGCGTAACTATCAGCAGTTATAGATGTTCTTGTAACATGGTTCCTTAGTAACCATCCACCTCTATGTGTTCCTGCTACTCCACCAACTAGTGATGTTCCTGAAATGATACAGTCTTGAACATATGATACGTAAGTTTCACCACTAGAGTTTCTACCTACTAAACCACCAATTTCTTTTCCGACTCCACCGATTGTTGAATCAGATACACCGTTTGATCTTAGGTAGTAGTAACTTCCCATATATCCAACTAAACCACCAAGTCCATAAGCGGCTTCGTTATCGAATTTGATTGTTGAATCTACAACATATGATCTATATACTCTTCTAGAGTATCCATATAATCCACCTACGTAGTAAGCGTTTTTAGATCTACCAGTTATAGTTAATTTATGAACTTCTAAGTCTCTACTGTATACACTCATTTGATATCCAGAGATACCACCAACATATCTCGAACCAAGTATCTCAGTATTTGATACAGTACAATATCTTGTACAGTCTCCATATCCAGTGATACCACCAACGTAAGTTCCTGATGTTGATACTGCTTCTATTTTAGAATCTTTTACTGAAATGTCATGTATTAAGTAACGAGCTACATCATTTGATACACGCATTGATCCGAAGATTCCACCAACTCTATGGTTCATCGCTCTAACATCTAAGTTTGTTCCGTGAATGTTGTAGTATGTACGTTCTTCACCATTTTCTGCATATGCTATGAATCCTGCTACTTTGTCTTTTCCATCAACGTAGATATGATCTAGTTTGATATCATGAACTTCTTGAGCGTAGTTAACACCTATTGGTCCTACATATTCTTCATAGTATGCATTTAAAGTAATATTTGAGAATTCTATGTTAGACATATCACCATAGTTATATCTGATGACATTAACATAAGCATTTTGTGTTGTTGATTTATCAGTGATGCTAATATCTTTAAATTTAATATTTGAAATACCACTAATAACTTTTTCTAAAATACATACACCAGTTCTATTTGTTTTATATTCTTCAGTGTAATTATAAATAGAATACTTATTATCATTTTCATCTAAAGGATTAACTTTTGTTTCACCGATTAATCTATTAACTATTAAGTTAGTTTTATTTGTTGCTGCAGATAAATCAATATCTGTGGCTAAGTAATAGTTTTCTGGATAATTACTATCTATTGCATTCCAATCTGCAAGTGAAGCTATTCTTTTGAAGAATTGGATTTCAATGATGTTTTGTTTTTCTTGTGTTTCTCTTGTTCCATTTATATCTACTATTAAACCACTTAATTTATAGTAATCATAGAATTTTTCAGGTTCAAAATATACTGTTGCTGTTGTAGGACCTGTTTGATTTACTTTAATATTTGTTCCGCCCTCAACTACTGCACCAATTATAGAGTAACCTTCTGGCAATTCATTAAATGTTAATGTTGCAACTGCTGCACTATCTGCTTCAAGTGAGTCGTTACGTTCGTATTTAACTGTTAATTCTGTTATTTCTATTTGTTCTGTAGGAATTTGTAAATCTTCAGTTTGATTAGCTACTAATTCTGTTCCATCTAAATTATATAGTTTTGGTAAAATACCTTCTGCTGATTTAGAGTAGTCGAAGTATTCACCTAGTTCTATTTTTTCTTCATAAGTAAATGCTTTGTATAGTTCTTCTCTTTCGATTGTTGATTCACCAAATGTTAATGAGGATTTAACTCCGTTTACTAGTGATCCATTTAGCGAGAAGTTTGTTTTACCTACTTCGATATTCGGAACTATCTTTGTACCATTTTTTGGAGTATAAATGTTACCCAAGAATAGGTTATTTAAGTGAGATCCTGCAGCAGAGTTTGTAAATCCTACAATTCCACCAACATATCCAAGATCTCCTGATAAGTTCATTGTTGAATAACTTGTTTCTATTAATCCAGAGTTAACTCCAGTTATTCCACCTGTATAGATACCGTTATTTACAATTGAACCAGTTGTGTAAGTATTAAGGATTATTACATCTCCGCCTGTTCCATCCTCTGTTCTACCTACTAATCCACCGATACCTGATACTCCAATGGCTTTTTCAACTTTAATTTGAGCATTTCTAACAAAACTGTTGTTTATTGTACCACCGTAAGCTCTACCTAACATTCCACCAATTGCAATACCTGACGTTACTGCTTTTGATGATATTGTTGGATTTGTTACTGAGCAGTCTTGGAATTTAGATGCTGCTGAGTATCCTAATAATCCACCAACTTGTATTGTTGTTCTTGTTGTTTCTTCTGGGATTATTATTTCAACATTTTGAACATGTACATTTTGGAATACTGCGTATGCATTACTTTGACCGATTACACCACCATATTGTGTATCCGTTGTCTTTTTAATATTTTTGAATGTAATATTTTTTAGTGTTCCATTGAAACTATTGAAGATACCAGAGCTACTACTTTTGTTAATTGTTGCATCACTTATTGTATATCCTCTACCATCTAATGTTCCACTAAATGTGTCTATATAATAGTCTGATTGACCAAAGAATGATAAGTCATTCATTAATGCATAGTTTTGATTAGATTTGTCTTTTATTTTTTTCCAATCACTTATTGTATATATTTCTTTATAGAATTCAATGTTTGCATATTTTTCACCAGCTGAGTAATCTCTTGTAGAATCGTATCCAGCACTTGTTGTTGAAATACTCATAATTGTGTATTTTGATAAGTAATTTACTGGATTTGATAATACTGCTGTTAATGTTGTTGTTCCTTCTTCATATCTTTGGAATTTAATTGTACAGTCTAGGTCACTAATAACTATATCAGTTATTTGAGCAGCTTCTGGGTTACTGATACTAAATTCTACTGTTGCTTGAGAAGTACTTCTTTCTACAATTTTCATTGATACTATATCAACATTTTTCTTATCGTTTGCTACTGGCAATTCGATATATGGTTGTGGAGGCATCTTAGTAGTTGTGAAGTTTACATGTGGGAAGTAACCAATTTTTACTAGGTCTTCAACTATGAATGCGTCTCCTAAAAGACTTTCTTGGAACGCCACGTCATTTAATGCTGTAGCAGTTGTCTTTTGTTGGAATTCGTTTGTATATATTTTTTTGTTGTAATAGAATACATTTTCTAAATCTGCTGTTTCTCTTACATACCCAACAACAGGACCGTTTGCCATCTTATTCCCATTTGAATCTCCAAGTGTATAAACGTCTTGAATTTTTCCATATGTTTCATATGATGCTAATCCGCCTATTAATTGGCTTTCACTGCTGTGAACTAAACTTGGTAATACATATACATTTCTTAATACAGATCTTGTACCACCATATACTTGTACTAAACCAAGATTTGATGTTGCACTTGAGTATAATGGGTCAACTAAAACATTTTCTCCATAAATATATCCATTTTCTATTAATCCATAGTTTGTTCTAACTAATAAACTTGAATGCGAATAGAAACTTGTTTCATTTACTACGTTTACTACGAAGTTTCTAATTCTACCACTTACTTTATTTTCAGTTACTAATGGAGATATATATTGGTTTTCTAAATTTTCTATTGTTTCGTCGATGAAGTTTACTACGACATTTTCAATTGTTCCATAGTTGTATGTTACGAATCCTGTTGAACCTGTTGTACGGAATTGTTGATCTTGATGAACTTCTAGTACAAGGTTTTTCAAGACCGCAGATTCTTCTATTCTATAAATTACTGCAAGACCATTTGTGTCATTTGAGTTTGTTGCTGAAGAATATGTTGATAATGTATGACCTTGGAAGTCTATTTCACCATAGAAGTATCTATATCCATAACCAATTCTCTCACCAGCATATTTTTCTAGTGATAAATCATTTAATAAGATATAGTGACCACGAGGTTGAATGAATATCCAGTCTTGCACTGTTGATATTCCTTTAACCTCATTGTCTGTTGAAATTTCGAAACTTGAAAGTGTATAGAATCTATCGTTTATGTATACCGCTAATTCTACTACATAGTCTTTCTTTTCTTTTAAATCTATTTGATGAATGATGTCTTTTACATTTGTTGTTCCATCATATATATAACATGGTGCTCTGTCTCCGGATACTGTTGTCTTTTCAGGATCATTAGGACAAGTTTGTTCTTCTCCATCTTCATATACTCTTATAAAGTATTTGTCATTATATATTTCAGAATATAAGTCAGATAAATTAACTTTAACTTTTGTTTCCAAGCTATATTCAAATTTTTCATAGAATGTTGCTGTTGTAGAAGGTTTCATTTTTTTAACTTCTAAAGTTACTTGATCCGGTGTTAATGCATCTGCCGATGATGGATTTCTCATGAATACAACTGCTGTCATATCTTTTGTAGGTTTATATGTTTGACCTGATACAACGTCTTCTAATTTCTTAACAGCTGCTGTTGTTCCTTGTTCGAAGAAATAAATATATCCTTTTTCTGTATTGTAATTGAATTGATATGAGTATCCAGCTTCTAGTTCAATTCTATTTGCTGTTCTTACGTCTAGTGTTGATACTTGTTGAACTCCATTAGCATTGTACATACCTTGATCTAATTCAGTTCCGATATCAAATTCATATTCATCTTCTGATACATAAGCCATTAGGTTTTCAATAACGAATTCAGCTTTTTCTGAGTCTCCACCAGTCAGATAGAATCCAAGGAAGTTACATCTATTTTTACCATTTAAGACTGCTGTACAAACTGTATTACCAGCATCTGGGTCAGTTGTACTTGATCTTGTCGAACCTACACGGAATGTATAAGTTACTGACATTGGTTGTGAAGTATTATTTGTAATATCTTTTACATAGCTTGCGCTTGTTGTTCCACCAAGGTAGTTTGTTACATACACTTTTCTATTAGTTAAATGAGGTGTTAAAGATTTAATTGTGAATGTAACTGTTACTCTCTTACCTTCGTATTCTGATAAGTCATATGAATAATCTGCTGTACTATTTTTTGAATAAATATGTAGATTATTTGAACTATCAACTGTTTTTGGAATTGTATAAGATAATTCAGTTTGATACCATTTAATTTCAGAGGCAACGTCTATTAAGTTTTTACCTGTTCTTTTTCTTTCTGATGATATTGGTGATATTGAACCACTAATACCACTTCTTGTTGTTTTTGTTAATGAGTATAATAAATATTTAGATTTATAATCAATTTGTAAATGTGTTTCATTATATTCATCTGCATAAATATTTATTGTATATTGTTGATTTGTTTCTAAGTTGTTATATGTAATTCTTTGTAAATCTTTATTTGTTTTTACGATTGTTGTATTTACTAGTTTATTCTTTTTATCACGAAGTTCTACAACTACTTCTTTAGTTAATATTGCATCTTTAGGGTCTGTAATATTAATATCGAAGTCAATCATTTCTTCGTTAACGAACATATGAGTTATATTTACTGTTGGAACTATTTTTCTAGTGAAGATATTTTCTATTGAGTAAATACACGCTAGTTCATAATCTGTAGTACCTTGAATAACTAACGATGAAAATTCTACTCTATATTCATTATAAGAGGCTAGATTTTTTAATTCTATTGTTTTACTTTTACGATCTTTTAATCCTTGTAGTGCTTCACCATCAATAATTTCTGTATAAACTAATGCATTTGTATTTTTGTCATATAATTTCATTGTTATACTTTGAAGAAGTTTCACTAGTCTTGAATCAGTTCTGTTGTGATTCATTTCAACTTTTACTGTTGCACTAGACGATGTTATATCTGTTGTATTCGCTTTTAAATGAATATAACCTAAACTTGAGATTGGTAATGTAACAAGATTTATGTCTTTAAGCATTATATCTTCAATTGTTCCATTTCCATCTTCTAAGTCCATATCTGCGTATATTTTTAATGTGAACACTCTATCCGGATCTAGATTTTTAACTTCTACTTCATTTCCGTTAACTCTACCAGATTGAATAATTTCTTTTGAAGAGTTAACTAAAATGTAGCGATAGTTTTGTAATACTACTCCATCATCATTTCTTAAGTCGAGGCTGACGGTCATATTTATGTTGTCGTTCTTGATTATCTTTAAGAATAATGTCGGTGTTTGTTTACAAGTTTTGGTTGTTCCTTCATTATTTGTTGCTTCGATTATGTTGTTATCTTTATCGAAGAATAAGATAGTGAAGTTTACTACTTTATTTGATTTTAAAATATCGGTTGATGTAACTGTAACTCTTTCGCCTTTTAGTAATGATTGAGTTAATGATGTATTTAAAATAAATGTTTCTTCTGATACTCTTATACCTATTTTTTTAACTCCTCGAATCGCTTCACTGTTTAATGATGATGTTATTTGCAAGTTTTTTAATTCCATTTTACGTGGATATATTTTACCAAGTCCGAAGCTAACGTCGATTTTGTCTAGGTTTGTTCTTTCTTTAGTATGATATGTTTCTACAAAGAAAGTTACTATTTTTTTAGTTTCCCAGTCACTATCCATGTATGTGTATGTTCCAACAACTACGTATTCAGTTTCGGCTGATAATCCTGAGATAATAACATCGCTTGTTTGGTAGTATGTTCTTCTTGTTGAAACCTTACTATCTATATAAAGTGTATATGTTGGCTCTTTTACAATTACACCAGCTGGGTCATTAATTGTTATTTTACCTTGTAATGAATAAACTTGAGCAGTTAAAGGTGTTGATGTTACAGTTGGTTTTGCCCAATATTTTTCAGCAGGTGGTTGTACTGGTCTTTCTGGTTTTTGTGGTTTTGGTGGTCTTGGCTTAGTTGGCCTTACTGGTTCTGGTTTTGGTTCAGGTTCTGGTTCAGGTTCTGGTGTTATTTCTACTGGAGGTAATTCTTCTTGAATATATACTGAACCAGTTAATGTGATTACATCTTCATATGTGTATTCGTAACTTTCGTCTCCACCTAAGTAATAGAATGTTACTTTACTTTCTAAATCAACATCTTGAATTTTTCCTTTAACGAAACCATCTTCTTCTCTTGATAAGTAGTTAAGTTGATTTTCAAAGAAATATACGAAACTATTTACTGGAATAATATATGTATTTGCAATTGTTTCAATTTTTATATCGTAAAGATTTATGAATATTCCATCTTGATATGATAGAAACAAGTACGCTTCTTGATCTATTTGTGTATAAGTAACGTTATCATAAAGTTTTCCATATGATAATACTGAGTTTGGTAGACCTGTTGTTCTTTCAAAGTCTTTATTCAGTAAGTTAGTATTGTCGTTGTAGTTAATGATAGTTAAACCATCATTAACGTATAAAGGATAATCAACATTAACAGTTTGTTTATCGCCATTAGCTATGTAATGGTCGAAGCTGTTTTTCATGATTGATTCTTCACTCTTGACATTTACTCTAGTTACTTCCGTTTCTTCTTCAGGATCTTTTTGAAGTTTTAATTGGTCTAGATTGTCATTCCCAATCATATATCCATCTATATCAATTACAAATGCTTCTTTATAATTGTTATATAAAATTAAAAACGATAACAATGTTACAAGCAAAAGTGCCGCTATAATTACAGGGATTTTATTTGCTAAAAATGAGTTTTTAAATCTTCTTGAATTTTTTCTTTTTTTCATAAGGTACACCTCTATCCTCATTATTTATATTATATCATATATTGTCTAAAATTTAAGCAAAAAAAGAAAAAGTGCACTAGCACTTTTATTTATTAAAAGTAGGTGCACTTTTTACATTTTTTATTAGTAATTTATTACTATTCGAATACATTATCATATCAGTACTTAAATTCAATTTTTGAAGCCCCATACTAGCTACAACATCGCTTTTTACTTCCGGGATTTCTTTGTATGTGTCTGTTGCTTTATCGTAGTAAATTACATCTCCACCATATACTACAGATACATATGAAAGTGGTGATAATACTACTTTTTGACCATTGATAATTAATTCAGTTTCGAATAAGAATACATATAAGTCCATTCCATCATATAGGAATGAGTTTTCTAATTCTGTATTACCATCTTCGTTTATTAAGTAAGCACTATATGTTTCTGGAGTTACCCCTATTTTTGTAAATCCAGGTAATTTATAATTTTTGTTTGCTAATCTTGGAATATAATATCCCATAGTTAGCGGAATTATCATTTCGTTATCTACATTAGTAAAGTAGATTGGTGTAGAGTCAACTTCTATTTCAATATCTTTGTATTTTAAGTTAACTATTTCGCCTGTACTTTTAAATGAAAGTTCACCTGTATATTCAAATTTTATGCCACCAAAATATTGATATAACTCATAATTCTCTATTTTAAGTTCTGTCAGTTCGTCATATCTATCATATGTGACAAAGAATATAATCATCATGATTGAGATTGCTAATAAAGAAAACAATAGAATTGGTATACTTTTTTTCATTTTTAACTGTTTTCTAATTTGTTTTGTTTTTAACTCTCTTTCATCAACGTGATTTTTTGTTATTTTCATTTAAATCACTCCCTGTATTTATGCTTTTTTAAATAATAATTCTAATTTTCTTGTTGTTGCATACATTAAGTATACTACTATTCCTATAGAGAATACTATACATAAGCAGTTGATCATTGCGTCAAAACTTACTTCTAGTAAGTATGATTTTATTAAACTTAGTAATATTAAAACAACTATTGTTATTGCATCATAGACAACTTCTGCTATCGCATAATGTAAATTTAGCGAGCATATTAGTGATATAACACAGCTACCAATTAACATAGCTACGTACATGATACTAAAGTTTTCTATTTTAAATATACAATATAATGATATTATTAAGTGTAATGTTATTCCTGCTAAAAGAACACATTGACTCTTCGTTAAGTCTAGAAAGAATCCTAGTGTTTTTATTCTATTTCTATTGAATTTTTTTGTCGATAGAAACACTATACCAGATATTAATAATACTATTACACTAAAGAATATGTAAAAATCTAGTAATAACTTAACTTTTCCCATTTGCTTCACCTATTGTTTCTTTTATTATTAAGTGAAAAACATTGTGACTTAATGTAAAGAAGCCTGTTATATTATCATATGAATAATTGTTATCAGCTTCTATGGTTACTTTACCATTTATTTCTCCAACCACTGGCCAGTAATCTTTCATGATTAAAAGATTATATTCGGCACTTTTGATTCTAATAATTTTAACATCTTTAATAACATCCATTTGAATGTTTTCAGAGTTAAGTACTATAGCTTCTAATTCAACACTAGTTGCCATATTTTCCTATGAATAAGAATTCGTTTTCATCTACATCGTCGTATTTACCTTTTAAGATACTTTCAACGTCGTTAAGAACATCTTCGATGTTAACGATTTCACCTTTCATATTTGTATATTGTTCTGCAACACACATTGGTTGAGAGAAATAGTTACGTAATTTTCTTGAACGATAGAATATTTTTTTATCTTCATCAGAAAGTTCTTCGATACCTAATACTACGATGATTTCTTCTAGTTCTTCATATCTAGTTAAGTATCTTAAAGTTTCTTCAATAAGTTCGAAATGTCTATCTCCGATAAAGTCTGGATCTGCTAGTACACTACTTGTTCTAAATACGTTAACAGCTGGATAAATACCTTTTTCTGCAACACTACGATCTAGAACGATTTGTCCATCTAAGTGTCCTGTTATTGTTTGAACAGCTTCATCTGTATAATCATCGGCTGGTATATATATTGCTTGGAATGATGTGATTGATCCATCGTGTGTTGAATTGATTCTTTCTTCTACTTCTGATACGTCTGATACCATTGTAGTTGGGTAACCATTTTCTAATGCTGGATGTCCTAATTCAGTTGAAATTTCTGATTTAGCTTGTACGAAACGATAGATGTTGTCTATGAATAATAGAACGTCTTGTTTCTTTTCATCTCTTAGGTATTCAGCTAGTGTTAATCCACTATAAATAGCTTTACTACGAGATGTAGAGTTATCCCCCATTTGTCCAAATACTATACCAATCTTATCTAATAAATCTGCTTCTTGCATTTCGTCGTATAGTTCTTTACCTTCACGAGAACGTTCTCCTACTCCAACGAATACAGAGTTAGATTTAAATTTTCTAAATACGTTATTAATTAATTCTTTTATGATAACTGTTTTACCTACACCGGCACCACCTAGTAGCCCAAGTTTTGAACCTTTTTGAATTGGTGCAAAGAAGTCTATAACTTTAATACCAGTCCATAAGATATCACTTTTGATATCGATTTCTTCTAGAGCTACGTTTCTATCATATACTTCTCTTTTGTTTGGTTCTTCTATTGTTGTTCCGTCGATTAATTCTCCATATGAATCGAATACTTTTCCTAGAATTTTGTCGGAATATTCAATAGATAATTTTTGTGCACTTTTGCTAACAGGTACCCCTTTTTTTAGGAACATTACATTATCAAAAGGAATGGCTTTTGCTATATTTTCTTGAATTTCTACTACTTCGAATTTATAATCTCTATCTTTATAATTAGTTTCTAGTAAGTCACCAATTAATATTTCTTCAGGGTTATTTAAAAGTATTTTTACATTTAAGTCTGAAATTGAAACTATTGATCCTACCATAATAATCATTCCTCCCTTTTTTGTTGCCTAATTTTATTATTCTTTTCAACAATATTTTTGAATTCTTTTGTATGTCTTGCTTTTCTTTGAGCTTGAGCTTTTGCTTCATCTCTTTCGTCTATTTTTTTAAGTGACTCATTTGTGAACACTTGTCTTTCAACGTTTTCTGATGCCCAGCTCCATGCTTCAGCTATTTTAACTTCATTTGATACGTATAGAGATATTAAGTTAAGCAAGATGAAACTTAAATCTCCTTCTACTACGTAGTCATCTAATTTATTTATTTCTCTTTTTTCTTCTTCATCTAGAACGTCTCCACCGAAGTCAAATGGAAGTATTGTTCTTTTAACAATTTGTTGTTTATTTAAATTGTAATAATGAATATATATAATATTTATTTTAGAATATTTTTTGTTTACGATACCATCTAGTACAATATCAAAGATTTGATCTTGATGGTCTGCAAATTGTTCTTTATCTAGATATAGGATTTTATTTGGTACGTCCATATCTACTCTTTTACCAATGATAATTTTATCGTTTTCATCTGTATCTGCTTTTATATATGATGTTACATCGGCGTTGAAACTTGAGCAGAAGCCCAAGTCACTACCGATATATATATTTAATTCTTTTTCATTTTTAGAAAACTCTAATGATAAGTTATCTTGTTTAAATATTCTATTTTTAACTATAGATGCAATAACATATTTTAATTCTCTTTCATAGTTAAAAGCCTTTTCAACTTTTTTTCTTGCGTTATTAACACGTAATAGAGCATGGAAGTTCATTACTTTAACTACATTTCGAACACTCATATTACTTTACTCCATCTTCTTTAATTTCAAATGGATTAGATTGAACTTCTGTACTATCGATTAAGAATTCTTCTTCTGTTACTTTTTGAGGTTTGTTTGTATTTGTTTCTACTATTGGTGCTGCTGGAAGTGGTTCCATTTTAGGTTCTTCTACAACTGGAGTAGTTTCCTTTGCAATTTCCTCTTCTATCATTATTCTTGGCATTAACACAGTTTTTTCTAACATGATGTCTGTTTCTTCAGGTTGTGGTTGTGTTATTTCAACAGGTTTTGCATCTGCTATTTCTTCTTTTGGTTCTTCTACAGTAGGAATTTCAACTACCGGTGCTATTTCAGGAGTTATTTCAACTACTGGAGCAGGTTCTACAGTTTGTACTGGTTCAACAACTGGCTGTACTTCTACAGTTGGTTGTACTTCTACAGTTGGTTGTACTTCAACTACTGGAGTTTGTTCAACAACTGGTGTTTCCTCTACTACTGGAGTTGGTTCTACTTTTTTAGTAGTTTTTGTTGGTTTATTTTTATCTTTTGGTTTATCGTTTTTCTTTTTCTTTTCTTCTTGTTTTGGTTCTGGATTACTAGCTTCTTCTTGAAGCATTGTCATTGAGCCACTCATTACGAAACCAAATGTTTCAATCATTTTTTGTTCAGAACGTGGCGAGAATTTTGGTTGTTTTAAAAGTTCTAGCATTTTCTTACCACGGAATATTTTTTCTTGTAAGTCACTTGACATTGAATCAACTTTAACTAATTGGTATACGTCTGCAGTTTCTAGGTAAGATAGTAATTCTCTTCTTACTACTGCACCAACTGTTTTGATACTTGGTTTTTGAACAGCACCACCTAGACGTGATACTGATAAACCGAAGTTAACGGCTGGTTTTTGACCTTTTTTAAAGTTTTTTTCTGAAAGAACTATTTGTCCGTCAGTTATTGATATTATGTTAGTTGATACGTAGTCAGTTATGTCTCCACCTTTTGTTTCTACAACTGGTAAAATTGTTATTGAACCACCATTTTTATGTTGGCATCCTTTTTCTAATAATCTTGAATGTGTGTAGAAAATATCAGCTGGATATGCTTCACGTCCAGTATTTTTTTCTGCTATAAGAGCAATTTCTCTACATGCATCGGCATGTTTCTTTAAGTCGTCAATACATACAAGTACGTCTTTTCCTTCTTTCATGTATTCTTCTGCCATTGATAAAGCTGCATATGGAGTCAGTTTTATTAATGGAGAAGTATCGTCGTTGAAGGCTGCTACGATTGTTGTATAAGCATTTGCTCCTTTTTCTACAAGTTTAGTATATAGTCTTTTTATTTCTTTTTTTGTTTTACCAATAGATACATAGAAACAAATAACATCTTTGTTCTTTTGGTTAACTATTGTATCTAGTAATATTTGTGTTTTACCAGTTTTTTTATCTCCGATAATTAATTGACGTTGTCCTCTACCTATTGGGAACATTAAGTCAATACTTGAGATACCTGTTTCTAGTGGTCTGTTAACTGATGTTCTATCCATAATAGGAATTTTTTCTGTTTCAATAGGAACCATTTTTGTATCGTTGAAATGTTTTTCTGACATTCTATCTACACCAAATAAGTCAACTATCATTCCGATTGAGTTCTTAGAGAAACTTGCTTCTAAGGCTTCACCAGTAGTTGTTATCGGATCTCCTATTGCTATTGTTCCATCAGTTTTTACTAGAGCTATATATACTTTACTTTCTTCAATTTTATCTACGTAACCTACGTTTTTTTCTGTACCAATATATACTTTTTCAAAAAAGAAAGCGTCATCAAGACCAGTTGCTTCGATAACGAATTCATTTATTCTAACTACTTTACCAATATGGTAAATGTTATTTTTGCTAATGATACTTTCTATTTTTGAGTCGATTAAATCTTCTATATTGTTTTTCACACTAGACACCTCCTATAGTTTTAAATACTATAATCGTATACTTTTCCTTTATATTTTATCTTAAAACCCTCTGTTAATTTATCATCATAGATTGTTTCAATATGTTCATCTAGATAATTGAAATTCAAATTGATGTTAGAGACATAAATGTATATTTTAGGATCTGTTTGCATTATTCTTGTTTCAAGTTCATTTACAAATTTTGCTACAGAGAATCTTTTTACATTGATTAAATCTTTAACATATGTTTTTATTTCATCTTTTAATAATTCATTAATTATTATTTTTTGTTCGTCTGAATTGTATGTAGAAATTTTATATACTACTTTATGTGTTAGGTTTTCTTTAATA
>JAZOOK010000127.1:0-12162 GCA_045654965.1 Candidatus Coprovivens sp.
ATTCGATAAAGCTATAAAATAATTAATTATCGTTCTAAAAGGTATTAAATTAGTAAGTATATCAATTCTACTTTCTATATTAGAAAAATCTAATAAATAATTACTACCATTCATCCTACCAAAATAAGAATCAAATAATGTCATATTAAGTAACATAACTAAATATAAACTAAACAATATCCATAAATTAAAAGTACCTAATTTAAACTTCTTATACTTATTCTCTTTATATAATAAAAAACACCCTAAATACATAAAAATAAAGACAAATAAGAGCGTTTTTAACCTATCTAAAGGAGAATACATTCCCAACACAGAAAACTCCATAAAAAGGTATAAAACAACTAATAAAAAAGATACTATATAAGAAACAATACCAGTAATCAATATAACCTTATCTTTCATACTACCACCATAATAAGTATATCAAAAATCAAGACAAATAAAAAGAACACTAAGACTGACATCAAAGTGTTCTTTTGCGCAGGCTACACTACAAACGACTGAACTGTCAGGTCCATGTTACATAGCGATCATTGATTCCAGAGATTATAGAAACGCCCACACTGTACGTACTACTTAATAGCCCAATGATAAAATCGTAGAAGGAATCGTGTATCAAAATAATAAACACAAGGAATATTACTATACACTAGAAGATTAATTAAAATATTCACGGGAAATATTTAATTAATCTTACATAGTTGAAACAGTAAAACTGTCAACTAAAAGATATAACAAGTATATAAACACTAGGAATATATAAGTTATATCAGCCATTATCAATAATATAAACACTAGGAATATATTACGAACAGCTACGACTCATTATATACTGTAAAATATTAATCCGATTAAGATAAGTGTCTTTCAACCATCTTAACCAATAACACGATATTACCATTTAGATAATAAAAATGTTAAAAACTAGGGACTAATACAAACCCACTATTAACAAGTAATAGTGTAACAGTAAAGAGTAAGATTAATTCCCCTACACTCTACTATTAAGTATCTTAAGTATACATCTTTTATATAAACATGTCAATGACTATTTTTTATTTTTTTAAAAAAATAAAAAGAGCACTAAGTCTGACAACAAAGTGCTCTTTTGCGCAAGACCCACTATAAACGATTGAACTGTCAGGTCCATGTTATATAGCGATCATTGATTCCAGAGTTTGAACTCTCGCGCTGTACGTACTACTTAATAGCCCAATGATAAGATCGTAGAAGGAAACGTATAGTTTTGATTAAACACAAGGAATAACCAAGACAACTATACTATGAAGTTTAATTGAAAGTATTCACGGGAAATACCCAATTAAACTTACTAAGTTAAAACAGATAAACTGCTAACTATAAATAAGATATATTAATATAAAATAAACACTAGGAATATTTTATAAACATATCATTGTTGTTTCAAGTAATACAAACACTAGGATTATATTAAGAACAACTACGACTCATTAAATACTGTACGGAGAAAATAAAATTGATTCGAACAAATAAGATGTCTTTCAATCTATTTGAACTTCATACGGAAAACCCTATAGGCTTCAATCATATGACAAAAAACCAATTAATTACATCCAACCACTATTACAAGAATAGTGTAACAGTAAAGAGTAAGATTGATTTCCCCTACACTCTACTATTAAGTATCTTAAGTATACACTTATTTATTTTATAAGTCAATACTCTAAATTAAATTTTTTTAATTAATAATTTTCTATCTCTTCTTCTCTAATTCTTTTTAATCTATTTTTTACTAAAAGAATTAACTCTGTACTAGCATTAATCTTCGGTAATACAACTAAACTATCTTGTAATTTAGTCTTTAACTCCCTACTACTTTCTACTTCTCTAGCTTCTTTTTCATAATCAAAATTTTTAATAGGATTTTGTGAAATAAACTGAGTTATATAATCTTCTATATCTTTAAGCACATATTCCTTAAGATCATATTCATCCATCTCACTTATTCCAAAATAAGCTCCTACCATATATCTAAATGTATCTTCTAAATTCATATTATCACTTCCAGTACTAAGAATTATAACATATTCTTTTTAATAAATAACCATACTAAGAATATGTTATAATACAATTAGGTGATAATATATGGTAATTAGAACAATTCTATTACTTATCTTAATAGGTATAAATGGAATTCTTTCTGCTAGTGAAATAGCATTTCTATCAATAGATAAATACTCAATAGAAAAAAAGAAAGACAAGAAATCTAAAAAAATAATAAAAATGTTAAAAGATGAAAGTACATTCTTATCTACTATCCAAGTAGGAATAACACTTGCTGGTTTCTTAGCATCGGCTTTCGCGGCAGATTCATTTACTGAATTAATAATGAACTATGGTTTCTTCTTAATAAGTGATACTTTTACTGAAAACTTCTTAATGATTATCGTTACATTAATACTTTCATATATAACTTTAGTATTTGGTGAACTAGTACCTAAAAAGATTGGTTTATCAAATCCTACTAATGTAGCAAGATTCAGTATAAACATTATATCTACTATTTCAATAATAGCTAAACCATTAATAATTTTACTTACAAAGTCAACTGAATTAATATGTAATTTACTCAATATAAAAGAAAGAGATGATTCTCTTACTGAAGACGATATCAAAAAAATGATACTTACTGGTAGTAAAGAAGGAGTTCTAGAAGAAAAAGAAAAAGAATATATACTTAATATATTTGAATTCAATGATAAAACCGCTTATAAAATAATGACTCCTAAAAATAAAGTAACAGTAATATACGATACAGACACTACTCAAGAATTAATATCTAAAATGAAATCATCTAGTTTCACTAGATTCCCTGTACTAAATCAAAATGACCGTGTAATTGGTTTCATCAATGTAAAAGACTTTATATATTTATATCAAAGCAATAAAGAACTAACAGTAAAAGATTTAATAAGACCAGTACTAACTTTTAAAAGAACAGAAAAGATTGATGATATATTCCGTATCATGCAAGAAAGACACGAAACATTCTCAGTAATTCTAGATAAAACCGATTTCATAGGTATTCTAACTATGGAAGATGCCATAGAAGAAATAGTTGGTAACATAGAAGATGAATATAATTAAAAAAATACTTCATACGAAGTATTTTTTATTTGATTACAATATCATCATCTAAATTCTTAAAATGATAATCTATATTAAATTTCAAAAAATGCCCTAATAATAACTTAGTTTCATCATCTAATTCATCTAAATTCTTAACTAAATTAACTACATATTTCAATTTAATAGCATCACCAATATAAGTAATCCCCGACTTTCTTAAAAAGTCAAAAACATCAGTTACTATAGCTTTTCTTTGTTCATCATCATGCATATCTAACCACATTATAATACTTCTACTTAAGTTTTTACTTATAACATGTAACGGTTCTTGAACAAACTTAGAGCCTCTAATCTCCCAATTAAACATCGAATGAGCAGATATATCTACTCTAGAACTCTTAACAACTTTAGCTTTTTTATCATGTCTTAATAACATTCCAAAAAATGAAAAATGAGGAACTATATATTCTAATTTGTTTTGCATATTTAAATATTTTCTTGAATTTCTTTCTTTGGCTCTATACCCTGGCCCATCAAAATTATAAACTTGATTAATTTTCATTCTAATATACCAAGGAGAAAAAGCACTAGCAGTCATCGCTAAATGACCACCTTTAGAATGCCCCAAAACGATTACTTTCTTATCAAACATACTTACATTTTTCTTAGCATATTTAATAGCATCTCTATCTGCAGGAACAGGAAACTTATAAAACATAGCAAAATCTTCTTCCCATCCTACTAAGTTATGATCAGTTCCTTCAAACACTAATAATTTTGTCCTATCAGGAAGTAACATAGTAATAGCACCAAACTGTTCTTCATCACTAAGTATATAAACATAATTTTTAAGCATTATATTTCTATATCTAATTTTATCTTTTATCATCTTTACCATACGAAGTAAATCTTTATTCAAAAATCCTGACTTAGAAAATTTTCTAACATCAACTTTTTTCAAAAATTTAACAATAGCATCACCTAAAGATACTTCAACACCATCATTACCAACAATACCATTAAAATCTACATATACTATAGCAGACATCATAACAGCATCTATTTCATTAAATTCTTTTTCTTCAAAAGTTTTATCAGCATACTTAGTTATATAATTAAATATATTTGCCATACTACATCACCGCTACTATTATTATATCAAATAAAAAAAGATTAGTTTACTAATCTTTTTAATAAATATACTTAATCAAATAATATCTAGTTATAAATTCATCTCTATATACAGAATACTTAGCATGATAAATATTCTCTATTTCACTATTGTCTACTTCTTTTTTATAGTCACTTATCAACTTTAAGGCTTCTTCAGGAGATACCCACATTACTTTACCAAATTCATCTACTTCTTGGTTATTGTAATCTATCTTCCCTTTTTCTAATACTCTTCCAACATATACATAAGTTTCTTGTATTATATCATCTTGCGCCATATGTTCTTCTACGATACCAATATCTTCAATTATTTCTATTTCACAACCAATTTCCCTTTTTATCTCATTTAAGAAAGTTTCTTCAGTACTTTCTTGTTCTTTAACTACACCACCAGGTAATTTATATTCATTAGCAACCCTCTTATTGAATACAGCTACATTACCTGCTTGGTCAACAACTATTCCCCTTACAATAGTTCTTCTTTTGGCATTAGACATATCTTTATCTTCTAACCCAAAATTACCATCACTAAAAGTCTTTAAGATATCCTTACACACAACGTACCACTCCTTCATAGGATATATAGTATTTTTTTATTCGATATAAATCAATTACAAATTTTTAATACCTATTATAAATATTATTTATACCAACATCATATCATAAATTCTCTATATAACAAAAAAATTACTATTAAATAGTAATTCCCTTATCTTCTAAATATTTAAATATTAAATTTGTACTAGTGATTAACTTACCTACTTCATATATTTCCCCTTTAAAATATACATAAGTATTCTTACTTTCAAAATCACACCAAATTAATAACCATTCATTTTTATCTTTTAAGTATTCTACATACTTACTCATATTATCTTTATATTCATCAGTATATGTATATATTAAACTTCTCTTTATCTTAGAACTCTTATCATATTCTTTATAATTTACTTTCAAATTATCTTCAATACTTAAGTTCATATCATTTACTAAGAAATATTTCCTTTGTAATTCATCTACACTTAACTTAAAGTTTAATTCATCAAATAGTTTCTTATCTTCAGTAGTAAATCTTGAACTACATAGATAATCTGTGTCAGCAAGTACTGATAATGCTATCAACTCTTTTTCATTATCATTAAATTCATACTTATCTTTAAACAAATCATAAATAAGTAATCCAGTACTTGCATATTCTATTTCTAATGTATCATATACTTCACCAGTTATAATATGATGATCTATAGCCCCTAAGACATTATCTTTAGATAGTCCTTCTAGATTATTATGATCAACCAAAACAAATAATTTATCTTTAATATCATCTACTATAACAGGTTTAACTTTTACATAATCAGTAATTAATTTTATATCACTCTTACAATAATTGTAATCATCACTTAATACTGCAAATTGTGCATTCGCACCTAACCTTTTTAATATATTACTTAATATATAACTAGATATTATTGAATCTGCATCAGGATTCTTATGTCCTAATACATAAACATCTTTATCTTCACATTTATTAATTATACTATCAAGAATTTCCTTTTTTATTCTTTCTCTTACTTTAACAAGAATATCCCCTATTACATTCTTGCCACTTTTATCTTTTCCAATACCCCAATAATATTCATCTACAGTAGCTTCAGCAATTCCCCTATTTCTAGTTTCAATTAACTTATAAGATATATCTCTATGTTGTCTAAACTTTTCTAGTATTCCTTCAAACATAACTTGATTCTTAATACTTTTAAAGTCATCTATTCTTTTTAAACTTCTATCTCTTCCTATATTAGAAGCTTCTTTAGGAGTATCAGCATTTATTATTTTATTCTTTATATCTGGATCACTAAACTTCTCAGATTGATAATAATGTTCTACAGTTTTATAAAAGATACCATTCTTAGTAAAACCATGATTAGAATAATTTGCTAAATAACCAAGTTCCCCAAATTCTTTATAAAACTCTATCATATTATCACTCTCTTATTCCAGGATATAAATATTTAATCTTATCATCAACTTTTTGATTAAATCCTTCTATTTCAATAACTTCTTTATATGAAGTTTGTCCTTCTTCAGATGCAGTTTTAAATAAGTCTAAACGTTCAATATTTATCTTATTATTAAATCCACAACCTAACATCCATACATAACTTTCTTGTTTCATAGTACTACAATGTCTACCATAATTTCTTTCATGTGTAGGAGTCAATGGTTCATTAACAAACTTAGTTAATCCTTTAAAGTACCCAATAGCTCTACCTAAATTACAAATCATACCAGTATCAATTGTAAACTTAGAATCAAAGAAACAATCAGATGGATAATCAGCTAATTTTAAAGCATCTACATATACTTTAACTATTGGTAATATATGTTTACTTATATATTCAGCTTTATCTATTTTACCATGAGATTCATAATAACTAATTTGTTCTTCAACTAAAGAAATAACTTTATCAACATCTTCCCAAGTAGAATTTCTATATCTTTCTCTTAAATGTAATCCATGTTCTTTCTTAAATTGATAGAAAGCATTAAGTAAGAATCTTTCAGTTACTAAATAACCCGATTTCTTTCTTACATCAGTTTCTGGATATATATTAAATCCATAATTACCTTCATTAGTTATTTTAGGATCTATTGCATAATAGTAACCATCTTTATTTTGGAATTTATATACTTCAACATCTTTTTCATAATATAATTCTTCATTTTTAATAAATTCAACTAATTCTCTTTCACTAGTTATTTCAAATGGTAAATTATATTCACTAAAGATAAATGGTTTTTCACTTATCTCTAATGCATGAACATATGGGTCACTAATATATGCTACTTTAAATGTAACATCTTTTTCTTTAGAAATAAATAAATAATTTCCAGTAGCAATAACCATCTTACCGTCTACTTCAGTTTCAATTACTTTAGCATTTTGTGCAAGTGGATTATATCTTAATTCACAACACATCTTTCTTGATCCTGAACCAAACTTATCAAAATAAGGTCTATAAATAGATAAGAAGTTTGCTAAATCTTTCATATAGTCATCTAAACTATTTTTTCCATTATCTTCTTCCCATACTCTACCATATTGAGTGATTGATAATCTAACTCCTGCTAATGCAAATAATAAAGCAGAAGAATTTATCTTTTTATGTATTTCATTTAATACTTTATTATGTCTACTATAACCAACAGTAGATATTCTAGTTCTAGCTCCAAGTTCTTTATAACACAGATCAACATATTTATCTAAATACTCATAAGCCCCAACATCATTATTTAAATAAGGAAATAAAACACCTACTCTATGTTCTTTTCTATCCCAAGCAAGTAATAAATCTCCGTCAGTATAATTATTAGCAGTTCTTTTTAAAGCACTAATAACATTTCTTAAACTTGCTTCATTCCAATACTCACTTTTACACACAGAAAACTTACTACAGAATCCACAATTATTGAAACATCCTATTTGAGGTTGTAAATGTCTCATCTTTGATACGAATTCTTTTGGTAATTCCATAAATTTATAATATAGTTGTCTACGAATTCTTAAATCTTCTTCAGTAATAGAAGTTTCATCACTTAATAAGTAATTACTCATTATATTCACCAACCTTATTACTGCTTAAGAATTCTATAAATTTATTAACAGCTGTAGTAGTAAAATCTTCTACATAAACTGCACAAACATCTACAGCAGGAAGTTCATCACCGAATGTAATAACTTCAAATTCATCTTTATCTTTTTGAATATCGATAACATTCTTAACAAAATAACCGATACCAACCCCACGTCTTACCATTTCAATCATCATCTCAGTAGTCCAACTTTCAAACACTGGATATAATTGAACATTCTTACTTTCAACAAATTCATTTAATTTACCACGAATTGATGAAGTAGCACTTGGTAATACTAAAGGATATTGTTTTAAATCTTCTACACATTTAATATCTGCATTAGGAAAACTATCTTTGTTATAAGCAAAGCAATTTTGTAATCTTGATAATGTTACTTTCTTAACACTACTCTTAGTAGTAGATATAGGTAATGTATCAACTATTAAATCGATCTTTCTAGTTTCTAACATTTCAACCATATCTGCAGTACTCTTACTTATTATCTCAAATTTAATACCAGGATATACCTTTCTAAAATCAGCAATAAATGATGATAAGTAGAAAATACCAATATGAGAAGGCGTACCTATTTTAATACAACCTATATTAAGACTATTTAAACTCTTAATATGTTCTTCTCCTGATTTCATTATATTAAATGCAGTAGATACATAAGAATATAATTCTTTAGCTTCCATAGTAGGTTCAATACCTTTACTATTTCTATAGAATAATGTATATCCTAATTGATTTTCTAATTCTTTTAAACTATAACTAATTGCTGGTTGGGATACATACAATAAGTTAGCGGTCTTGGAAATACTTCGTTGTTCATATAAATATAAGAATATCTTATATAAGTTATAATCTGTGTTATTCATAACTTTCACCTCATGTGCTGTATTATATTGTTTTTTTATTAATTAGTCAAATATTATAAGGCTTTTTTATAACAAATATATAAATTTTTTTTATACCAAATAAAAAAAGAAAGTTATTTATACTTTCTCTTGATCCATTCCATAATCAATGTAACCACAAAATTAACTTGGCTATCTGTTAACTCTACTCCTATAGGTATCTTATGCCACTTCTCTAAACAACCTCTACAACAAGTTCCAGTAGCATGTTGAGCTACAAATACAGGATGATTCCTCATAGGAGTTTGTGCTCCATCATTCAAAGGAAATTGTGGAGCAAGCTTTTTTCTAATAAAATCATAAGCATGCTCCTTTATTTTATCTAAACCATTCTTATCTATATACTCTTTTTCTTTTTTTCTAAGATAAAAACTATTTCTAAATTTACTTTTAGATAAACTATCTAACTTAGTTTCAATTATCTTTCTAGCTGTTTCATTCATAACTATTGAATTCTAGAATTCTTAGATAATTTAAATCCACCCCATAACCAATCTGGAGTAAACTCAATAAAATAATTACCACCTGGTACAGCATTAATTTGAACTGTCTTAAGTCTTCTACACCATACCTTATAAGTTATAGTATGAACCCCTGGTGTCAAAGTAAATGACATTGTTTGATCATTACTTATTTTATAAGGATAACCATCTAAAGTTAAATCAATATTTATAGCTATTCCCACAAAAGAATTTTTTCTTTTTATAACCACTACACCATTATTTCCATCTGTTGGTGCTACCGGAGCAACTGGTTGTTGTACTGGAACTACAGGTGCTACAGGTTGTTGTACTGGAGCTACAGGTGCAACTGGTGCTACAGGTTGTTGTGCCATCACTTGAGGTTCTACCACCGCTTGTTGTACTGGCGCAACTGGTTGCTGTACTGGTACTGGTTGTGGTTGAACTTGTTGTACAGGTGCAACTGGAGCAACCGGTGCTACCGGAACAACAGGTTGTTGCATTACAGGTTGCTGTGGTACTACTTGAACTCCACCTACTGGTGTTCCACACTTCTCACAACTTGATCCACTAACTAGATTCCCACATTGAACACAATTCATACATTATCACCTATAATTCTTTCTTCCATAAACCATGAAGATTACAGTAAGCATAAACCACCATACCCTCTTCATAATCAAATACTGCTTCAGGAACTTCTCCTGGTTTAAAATTATACTTAAGTACCGAATCATCATATACAGCAGCTACCCAAGTAATATAATGTTCTTCTGTCATAGGATGATCCACTTCCCCAACCTTAACATATAAAACATCATCTTCCTCTATAGATGTAAAAGGAACATGTTTTTCTACTGCTGCATCTTCAGTATTAGGTACTACTTCTACCATAGCATCTCCACAACAAGTTAAAACTCCCTTTCCATCTTCAATTAATTCAACTATGTTTCCACATTTATTACATTTAAATACTTTCATATTAACACTCCTTATTATCATTTTAACACATAAAAAAAAGTACAAATTATTTTTTTGTATCTTTTTTATTTTTTTCTACTTCAATTGGATTAACATGAATAACTGTTAAATATATTTCAGGTACTCTCTTAGCTATTTCTTTTTCTAATCTATTAGCAATATCATGACTTTCAAAAGTACTTAAATTACCATCAACAAATATTGAAAAATTAACCATATATCTATAACCTACTGGTGTAGCATTAAAATGTTGTATCTTTAATACTTCTTCATGTTCTTCAATAATAGCTAATACCTTATCTTTAGTTTCACTAGATATTGTCTTATCCATTAATACATCATAACTATCTTTATATATCTTTATAGCAGTATATATTATCCATAAAGAAATACCTAATCCTACTATACCATCTATAATATATATTCCATATAAAGAACATATAGCTGCTATTAAGTTAGTACTAGTAATAACTACATCATTTCTATGATCTTTACTATTAGCTTCAACTAATAAATTATGATATTTCTTACCAATACTTCTTGTATATAAATATAAACATAATTTTACTACTATAGTAACTATACATACTATAACTAACCATATAGTAAAATGATACTTTTCAGGATTTATAATACTCATAATAGAATCTATAAGTATCTTTCCACCTAATATAAACATCACTACACTAATTAACATAGAATATATATATTCTGCTTTACCATGTCCTAAATTATGATCTTCATCAGCATCTTTAGAAGCAACTCTATTACCTATATATGTCATAAATGAACTAAGTATATCAGAAGCACTATTAAATGCATCAGCAATCATCGCTTGACTACTTGATATAAATCCAACAATTACTTTTATTACAAATAAAAATATATTACCAATAATCCCTAATATACTAGCTCTATTAGCTGCTTTAAATCTATCCATTGTTTCCACTCTCCATCGGAAACAACATTATATCACTAACCCAACATCACATCAAGCAACATCATTATAATAAAACCAATTAAAAATCCTACTACATTAAGTTTACTTCTATCATTAGATTCTGGTATTAATTCTACTACTATTACATACATCATTGCACCTGCAGCAATAGATAACATATAAGGAAGAATAACAACTATAAAATTAGTAAATAATAATGTAATTAAAGTTCCTAATAATTCAAAAATACCAGATATAAATCCATACTTAAATGCTTTTCTTTTACTATATCCTTTTTTTAATAGCGGAAAAGAAACTACACTACCTTCAGGAAAATTTTGTATAGCAATACCTATTGCTAATGCATATGCAGCAGTTAAACTTAATCCACCAACTAAATAAGAAGCAAAAGCAACACCTACTGCCATCCCTTCAGGTATATTATGTAACGTTACAGCTACCATTAAATTATTTAGTTTTTCATTCTTTTTATTTACATACAAATCAATTAAATAAAACGTCCCTACTCCAAGTATTAAACCAATAATAACAGGTATTACACTAGAACTCTCTATTGCTGGTATTATTAAAGACCATATAAGCGCTGCCATCATAACACCAGCAGCAAATCCATATATAATAATCTCTATCTTTTTATTAAGTTCCTTTTTCATAAAAAACACCAATAAAGAACCTACAACTGTTCCTATAAAAGGAATTAATATTCCTAATATAACCTTCATAACTACACTCCTAACACTATTGTATTTTATGTAGTTAAACTTAATTGGTAACAAAAAATAGTAGATTATTCATCTACTATATTATTATCTTTATCAAAATTAATATTAATAACTTTTCTACTAGCTAAGTAATCACACATATGTACAAACTTCTCTTCTGGAGTTTTAGGTAATGGTAATATTACATTACTATACTC
>JAZOOK010000128.1:0-26075 GCA_045654965.1 Candidatus Coprovivens sp.
CCAGAAGTAGTAATCTATTACTTGTCTTTGAATCATTGTAGAGTTATTTTTGTATTCTTTATAGAATGGTGCAACTATGTCTTTTGTATGTATTTGGTTTTTACATTTAACAAGTTTCATTGCTTCTTCATCTCTAAATACTCTACCTAAACCTATGTTATAGTTTTCTAGTTTTTGTCCTCTTCTCCATATGAAGTTGAATCCTCTTACTTCTGGGAATAGACCTGCTACCATTGATGCCAATCTACGTAATGGGAATGGGATTTTCATATACCAAGATTGATTTACTTCTTCTTGGTATGAGTTGTATCCACCGAATAGTTCGTCTGCACCTTCTCCTGATGTAAGTATTTTTACATGTTTAGATGCTAACTCAGTAACTGAGTAAAGTGCTATTGTAGATGGATCTGCTAGAGGTTCATCCATGTGATACATAAGTCTTGGAAAGTTTTTTATGTATTCATCTTGAGATACTATTTGTGTTATGTTTTCGATACCTAGTTTGTCTGCTAGATCTTTAGCATATGTAGATTCGTTATATTTTTGATTGTCATAACCTACTGTGAATGTTTTTTCTGGTTTAGCTAAAGATACGATGTATGATGAGTCTACTCCACTTGATAGTAGAGAGCCCATTGGTACGTCTGTATCGAAGTTTCTTTTTACTGAGTCTTCCATAGCAGTTGCAATTTCTTTTGCTGCTTTATCGGTATCTTTTAATTCTTCTGTGAATTCTAGTTTGAAGAATCTATCTAATTCTATTTTATTGTCTTTGTATACTAATTGATAACCTGGTTCTATTCTTTTTACACCTTTGAAGAATGTTTCTTCTGTAGGTACTGAGTTGAAGCATAGGTATGCAGATAGTATTTCATCATTAAATACACGCACAAAGTCAGGATGATCTAGGAATGCTTTTATTTCTGATGCAAATAATAATGTTTTATCATTTTGATAATAATAGATTGGTTTAGCTCCCCATCCATCTCTTGCTAGGAATAGTTCTTCTTCTTTTTTGTTGTAGATAGCGAATGCAAAAGAACCACGAAGTTTTTTAGTAATATTATGTCCCCACTCTTCGTAACCATGTACTAGTACTTCTTCAGGTAGGTTTGTTTCAAATTTATATTTTTTATCTTCTAATTCTTTTTTTAGTTCTTTGTAATTATTAATTACACTATCACTTACTACTATTATTTCTTTTGATTTATTTAGTAGGGGTTGTTCTCCAGTTACTTTTTTGTTTGTTTGTAGAAGTCTGTGACCTAAAGCAATGTTTTCTTCTATGTAGTGACCTTCTCCGTCTTTACCACGATGTTCTATTCTATCTGTCATTGCTTTAAGTATTTTTTTTGTTGCTTTTTTGTTACTTATATATCCTGCTATTCCGCTCATATTATCACTTACTTCCTAATATATAATTGTAATAGTTATTATCCATTATTAGTTTACTAATACTATAATAATTAGATACTCTATTGTTTATTGCTTTTACGTATTCTGTTTGATTTTCTAATACTACGCCATCTTTTGGTACGAATTGTTTTTTGTTAGCATAGTATGTACCATAGTCACTTACCCAACTATAGTTAGAGAAGATTGCTAAGCATTCTCCATTACTTAGGATGTCTTTACCTATTATTAGTCTTGAATCATATTCGATTCCAAATAAGTTTAATAATGTTGGCAATACGTCTATTTGGCTTCCTACTTTATCCACTACTATAGGTTCTTCCATTTGATTATTCCAAATGATGAAGTTACTTTTGTTTACTTCTATTACTCCATCTTTTTTATATGTAGATACTTCATTTATTTCATCAGCAGATAATGTATATGGGTAGTGATCTCCTACTAGAGCTATTACTGTATTATCTAGTTCACCTGATGCTTCTAGGTTTTTAATTAATTGTTCTACTGCTCTATCTAGTTCCATTTGTGATGCTAGGTAGTATTTAACTGCTGTAGAATATTCTCCTGTAACTTCTTTTATATATCTTCTAGCTGGACGAGATCCTGAGTTATACGGAGAATGTCCACTAACTGTTATGTAGTATGTCATGAAGTTACCTTCTTGACCTAAATATTTAGGTGTTGTTGCATTAATCATGTCTGTATCATAAGGTAACCAACCACAGTTTATTTGTTTTTCTAAACCGTTACCACACCCGATGTATGTTTTGTATCCTAACGTTTTCATTGTTACTTGTCTTTTATAGTATGTATGTGTCCAATCATGATAAGCTTGTGTACGATATCCAATGTTATTAAATGCGTTACCTAGTGCATATTGTATTGTTGGTTTTTTACTTTTCCATAAAGATAATGATTCTTGTGTAGGAATAAGTCCTGTTACAGCTTGGAATTCTCCACCTGTTGTACTTAGGTGTACTGGTGAATAGAAGTTGTTGAAGACAAATCCTTCATTAATCATTTTATATAATGTAGGTGTTCTTACTTCATCTACTGCTATTTCATTGAATCCTTCTGCTAAGATAAATATTAAGTTTTTACCTTCAAACATTCCAGTATATTCATGTTTACTTGTAGGTGTTTGAGCACTTACAAAGTTATTTATTTGTTGGATAGCTTTTTTATTTGATGCTTTTGCTTCGAAGTCTATTTCTAGTACGTTATCTCCATAAACTATTTCTTCTGGTTCTGGATCTGGTTGTGGTGTTGCTGGATAGTCAATGTCTAGAAGTATTTCTGCTTCATAACCAAATAGTTGTCTTTTAACATCTATCTTAGTGTAAGTTAACATACCAAATCTATCTATGATAGCTATTGGATTATCTACGTTAAAGTATAGTTGTTTACTACTTTGTTGATTTGGTATTAGTACAGTAAATGAAGATATATATAATAATATAAATGATGCTAAATTTACTAATGATCTTTTAGTAGTATTTCTTGTATAGTTAATCTTCTTTTGGAATATACAGAATACTATGAAAGGACCTATTATAGCTAGTATGTAGTACCAATATTTTATTAATGTATCTTTTATAATAGTTACAAAGTCTAAAGCTTGATCAGCCATTCCTATACTTGAGAATGAGAATGGTACTGAGAATAATGTGAAGTATACGAATTGTACTCCAAAGAATAATGTTATTATAAACATTAATATTATAGATAGTATTCTATTTACTTTAGGATTAAAACTTTTTGTTAATACGGTTAGTAATATGATTATTGGTATAGTAAATATTATTAAGTATAAAGTACCTAAATTAAATAGTTGTTTAGTCATTACTAGTTTAAGTAGTATTTCTAAATACATTATTATTGTTGTATAAAAAATACATGGATGTATTTGTTTTTTCATAATTACACTTCTTTCGTTTTTACGTTATTATTATACCACAAAATGGAATATCTATTATGAATATGGAAATAAAAAAAGATATTTGAAATATCTTTTTATTAGTTTTTAAGTAATGTTAATTGTACTTTTTGTTTTACTAAGTCTACGCTATCTACGTAGCAAGTTATTATGTCCCCTACATGTACTATGTCGTTAGGATTTTTAACGAATGATTTACTCATTTTAGATATGTGTACTAGTCCGTCATCATGAAGACCGATATCTACGAATGCACCGAATGATGCCACGTTTCTTACTGTACCTTGTAGTTCCATACCTACTTTAAGATCTTCAATGTGAAGTATGTCACTTTTTAGGATTGGAGCTTCTAGTTCATCACGAGGGTCTAGTCCTGGATTTAGTAATTCTTTTATAATATCTTCTACTGTGTATATATCACTATTTAATTCTTCTGATAGTTTAAGAGCATTTTGTTTAGATAGTGTGTCTTTGAATTCTTGAGTATTTATGTCTTTTATATCTAGAGATAGTTTTGATAGAAGGTTGTTTGTTACTTCGTAACTTTCTGGGTGGATACCTGTTTTATCTAGTGGATTTATTCCATCTGGGATACGTAGGAATCCAATTGATTGTTCATATACTTTTTCAGACATACCTTTTATCTTTTTGATTTCTTCACGTGAAGTGAATTTCTTTTCTTCTTTTGCTTTATAGATGTTTTCTATTACTGATTTAGTAAGACCTGAAACATATTTTAAGATACTCTTAGATGCAGTGTTGATGTTTACACCTACTTCGTTAACTACTTTAGATGTTGTGAAGTCAAGAGCATCTGTTAAGTCATGTTGATTTACATCGTATTGATATTCTCCTACACCAATTGATTTAGGATCTATTTTAACTAGTTCTGATAGTGGATCTTGGATACGTCTTCCGATAGATACTGCACTACGTTTTTCTACTGCTAAATCAGGGAATTCTTCGATAGCTAGTTTAGATGCACTATAGATAGATGCTCCTGCTTCTGAAGTTATTGCATATTTACATTTTAGATTATATTCTTTGATAAGTTCTGCACAGAATTTTTCTGATTCACGTGATGCTGTTCCGTTACCAATAGCAATTATGTCAACATTGTATTTTTCAATTAGGTTTTTAACTATTACTTTACTTTGTTCAATATACTTATCTTGATTAGAACCATTTAAAAATGGTTTTACTACTGTAGAGTCTAGGTATTTACCGTTTTGATCTACTACTGCTAATTTACATCCATTAACGTAACCAGGGTCGAATCCTAGTACTACCATACCTTTCATTGGTCTTGTTAGTAATAGATGTTCTAAGTTAGTGCTAAATGTTTCAATAGCTTGTTTATCTGCTGATTCAGTTAGTTCACTACGTATTTCTCTTTCAATACTAGGAAGTATTAATCTTTTTAGAGAGTCTTTGATAGATGATTTTACTAGTTCTACTACGTATGAATCTTTGTTTTTTATAAGTTTAGATTCTAAGTAACTTTGAATTGCATCATCATCCATATCGATAGATACATTAAGTATTTTTTCTTTTTCTCCTCTATTAAGAGCTAGTACTCTATAGTGTTTAATGTATTTTACTTTGTCAGTAAATTCATAGTACATTTCATATAGTTTGTTTGGATCTTCAGCATTCTTTTTTATTTTTGATGTTATTGTTCCATTACTAAATACGTTGTAACGAATCCATTTACGGTATGCTGCATTATCACTTATCCATTCTGCAATAATGTATCCTGCACCTTCTATTGCTGCTGCTGTGTCTTTAACTTTATCATTAACGAATTTTTTAGCCATGTCTTCTAATGTACCGTTTGTTGGGAATGACATTATCGTTTTAGCTAGTGGTTCTAACCCATTATTAATAGCTTCACTTGCTTTTGTTTTTTTCTTTTCTTTATAAGGTCTATAGATATCTTCTACTTCTGTTAATTTAGTACATTTTAGTACTGCTTCTTGTATTTCAGGAGTAAGCATACCTTTTTCATCTATTAATCTTATTACGTCTTGTTTTCTGTTTAATAAATTTTCTTGATATTTGTATTGTTCTTCAATAACTCTTATTTGGTCTTCGTTTAAGTTACCTGTTTTATCTTTACGATATCTAGCTATGAAAGGAATAGTTGCTCCTTCTGCTAACATCGATAGTACTTCTTTAATTTGTGTTTCTTGTAGTCCTAGTGAAGTGACTAGATACTTAATTACTTCTTCCATTCTTATCACCAATGTTTATTATAACAAAATATTTTTATTACAAAAAGAAAAAGAGCCATTGTTTACTCTTCTTGGCTCTTTTTTTCTTCTTTTATTTCTTTTTCTTCTTTTGTTTTTTTATCTTTTTTATTCTTTATCTTTTTAGGTTCTTCTGGTTCATCACCAAATACTGAAGCTATATTAGCTGAAGCTTCTATCAGTTCACTGATTTCTATAATACCAGTTTTTTCTAAGTCTTGGTGATAGTTCATTGCCATTCCAATTACGAATGCATATGATAAGAAATATACCCAAATCATTAGAATAACTATGTTTGCTAAACTACCATAGAATACTGAGTAGTTTGCAAAATTAACTATGTAATATGAATATAAACTTGTAATTGCTATCCATGCTACTGTTGTGAATATTGCTCCACCACTTACATGTCTACTAGCAAGCTTTTTATCCGGTGCCATAGCATATATTGTTCTAATGAATAAGAATATTATTAACCATGAGAATGGTCCACTTAAGAAGTTAAATACACTTATTATTGTTGTAGTAGTTGTTGTATCTAGATTGAAGTAATGTAATAGTTTTATAATACTATCTCCTAGTAACGGAACTACTAATATGAATAGGAATAAGAATACTATTACTAATTCCATTATTATTGCTTTTAGTCTTCTTTTGAAGAATCCTGAGTCTTTTATACCATAGATTGTATTAGATGCAACTATGATAGAAGACATACCATTACTTGCTAGGAAGTAACCAACACCTAATGAAATGAAGAATGCTGGTGTTATTTTTGTAGCAGTAATGATTGGTGTTACTAAGTTAGATATATCTGCACCGAAAGCATTTGATATTAGTGATGAAACTAAATCATTTGATATATTTAAATAAGTACACGCATAACCTATTAGTGTTATAGTTGGAACTATTGAAAGAAATAGGAAGAATGCTATTTGTCCTGGTAGAACAAGCATTTCTGGGCGCCAGAAGGCTTCCCAGAATCTTTGAAAAAAGTTTTTCTTACTTCTACTTTTCATCTTTTTCTTCTTCTATTTCTTCTTTTTTTGTACGCATATCTTCTACTGATTCATTGATTGAGTCTTCAATAGTTTTCATATCATTTGTTATCATGCTATATCCTATTGCTGCTCCATGTTCATATGGAAGATTTTTAAATTCTTTGTACAATTTTCTTATGTAACTTACTACTTGTTTTTCTTGGTATCCAACTAAATAAATTAGGTATTCATTTCCGTCAGTTCTCATTATATCTGTATTATCTAATTGTGTTTTGATTAGAACGTTAGCTGCTGCTTTTATTTGAGCGTCACCTTGTTCATATCCAAGTGTATCATTAATGCTTCTAACTTGGTTTAAGTCAATAATGATTGTAGCTTGTGGATATATAGTATTTTTATTCCAACTTGCTATATTTTCATTTAAGTAATTTCTATTTTTTAATGAAGTAAGTTGATCTATATATTTCATCTTATCTTCTTTTTTGATTTTCTTAGCAATCTTTATTTCTTTTGTAGAACGATATACTAAGTATAGAATTATTATGAATGCACCTATTACTAATAATGAGTATTTTGCAACTTGTCCTAATATAGTACCAGATTGCATTGTATAAGTATGGTTATAATTACCTTTTATTTTTATTTCATTTGGATCTAGTGTTTGAATATATTTTTCAAATAATAGATTGAACGTATCATTTCCTTTTATATAGAAGTTATATGTTTCAGATAATGTATTACTGTATCTAACACTATAATTGCTTAGGAAAGATTTTTTGTAATAGTTATATTCTTCTTTATCTAAAACTATTAGATTATCTTTTCTAGCTACTTTCTTTAAGTCTTTTTCAGTTTCATATGTTTTTATATCTATTCCACCAAGTGATGTTAGATATTTTTCTATAATACTATTTTTTTGAACATATATCGTATTTTGACTTAGTGTAGCTACAGAATTCATAACTAATGAATTTTCTTCTGGAGCTATTACTACAAATGAGATATTCATTAATGAATCTACTTCTTGGTATGTAGTATCTAGATTGTAATAATTAAAATATAAATTAACTTGGCTATTAGCTAAAGCTTCAGTGAATTTAGAGAAGTTTTTATATTTTATTGTTTTAAATTCTGTATCACTAAATGTACTAAATCTAGTTATGTATTCACTAATGATACCACCATATGAACCACCTATTAGCACTTCATATGGACTATGATTTATAAAACCATATTCATATTCTTTTGATTGAATATTATCTATTTCTTTGTCTGAGATAGATAATGCATCTACGAATAGTTTTAATTCATTTTCATTTATACTTTGTTTTAAATTATCTTCTGCCCATACTGCATAGTATTTTTTTACTATACTACTAAATGTATCGTCTTTTTTCACTTCATATACCATGTATTTGTTTAAGTCACTTACGTGATAATCAATATAATAGTTTGAAGTTAAAATAGATGTTAAATTTTCTTCTAATGGGATTATGGCAAATTCTATATCTGTATTTGTTTCTAATGATTGAAATAATGTTGTTGATGTTTCGTATGAAGTTAACATTGCATTACTTACGTCACTTAGATACTTGTTAATTATTTTTTCATCTTGAGTTAGGACACCTATTTTTTTACCATTAAGTTGTGATAAAGAACTAATGTTAATTTTTGTTTTGCTTATTAATACGTAATGTTCTTTATAGAATACTACGTGATTATCTTCTATATCTTCAACAACTTTGAATGATCCAGCGTCTGTTGCGACTCCAAGACTATATGTTTCTTCATTTACTCTAAGATTGTACTCTTTTTCTAAATCATTTAAGAAATCAAAGAATACACCGCTACCATTTTTACCAAATATATCTAAATTATTAGGTACTTTTACAGTTTGTAGGACATCTATATTTTCTGTTATCCATTCTTTTTCTTCTACTGTTAGTTTATTTTCATCGTTTACTATTTTGTATGTTACGAATGATATCGCTGCTATTATTAATATAGCAATTATGGCTATTATTACTATTTTTTTACTTAATTTAAATTTTTTCATAATACTATATCCTTTCTGCGTTATGCAGAAGCTTCTTCTTTTTCTACTACTCTATTGTTGTTCCATATTAATTTAGTACCATTAGCATTTTTTGCTCCTGATATTATGAAACCTTCGCTTTTGTCTGTAGAATTTTGCTTTAAAGTAAAGTTGAAGTCATAGAATGTTTTTTCTTCTTCAGTAAATTCATCTAAACTTTTTAATGCTATTCCTTCAGCTTCCTCTAGAACTACTCCTGGTTCTACTTGCATAGTTATGTATATTATTTTTCCTTGTACTCTAAGGTCTACTGATTTTATTTTTTCGTTATTAGCTATATTATTTTCAAAATCAGTCTCTTTTTTTGAAGATATTTCATATTGATCTATACCTTCTAGTCTATTACCGTAACTTCCTGTATCATCTAGGAAACCACCAAATACGTTTATTAACACAGTAATAATTAATACCATACAAACTACTACAATAGCCATTAATATTGTAAAAATACGATGTTCTTTTAAAAATTTCCCTATTTTTTTCATTCTTTTCCCACCCTTTCACAGGTACTTAAATTATACTACAATATATGCTTATTATCAATTGTTTACACTTTTCTAGGTACTTACTGGTAGATGAATTTGACTAATACTTATTCAATGTTTATTATATGATACTAATAAGGGGGAAATAATTATGGAAAGTGTGAATAGAGAACCTAATATAGTCTTATCTTCATTGTCAAAAAAAGAATTAATAGATTTATTTACTAAGATTAATGATATGCCTTTAACATTTAGACGTAAGTTGAATATACCTAATAATATTTCTTTTGGTAATGAAATAGAAATTGATGGAATTCCTTTGGATAAAGCTGTATTAGTTACTGAACTATTTAATGATGTTGCGGCTTTATATGACGAGGATAGATATGTTGTTCATCAAGAACAAACTGCTGATGCTGAAATTGTTACTCCTGTACTAACAAATGAAGTTTGGCATTGGGCTACTTTTGAGGAAATGTATAGAGTTTTATATGAAACTGGTGCTACTATTAACGGAAATACTTCTAGTCATATACATATAGGTTCTAATTTAATTAATACACCAGAAAAGTTATCTTTACTATTAAAGACTTTGGTAGTATTTGAACCTATTATATTTAAGTTTGGTTATGGTTATTTAGATGAACCTAGAGAGTTTTTAACTTCGAGAATTGAACACTCTATCTTCTCGCCTATGATGACTCCTAAGAGAGTTAGTTTATTTACTGATGAATTAGACCATTATAATCATGGAGCACAAGGTGTTATGAGAGCTAAGTTTTTGGATTTTGTTAATCCTGACTTAAGATTTAGACCTGTATTTAATTTTAAAGATTTTGATTTCTCTAAGATACATTATGGTATTGAAATGGATGAACCTAGTACTAGTGATCATTTTGAAGTTAGATGTTTTAATGGTACTTTAAGACCTGAGATTGCTCAAAATAATATTAATTTAATTACTAGTATTGTTGCTGCTGTTATTAATGGTAAGATAGATGAAGCTTATATAAAAAAAGAATATGATAAATATAAAAAGAAAAGATATAATTTTGATGCTTTTTGTGCAATTCTTTATGATGAAGATAAAGTTGCTCAATATAATAGATTGTTAAATGGTTTTGGTAAAGTGAAATTAGAAAAAGCATTGAAGTTAGCTGATATGATATTTGATACAGAGACTGATAAGTGGTATTTCTTAAAGCAATATTTAAAATTATTTGAAGCTGAACCTGAATATATAAAAGGATTAGTTAAATAAAAAAGAAGTTATAGTGAATCTATAACTTCTTTTAATTTGTCTTCGTTCCAAATTTCAATACCAAGTTTTAGTGCTTTATCGTATTTACTTCCTGGTGAATCTCCTACTATTACTACATCTGTTTTTTTACTAACTGAATCAACTGCTGTACCATCATATTTTTCTAGTAAAGCTTTTATTTCGTCACGAGACATAAAACTTATTGTTCCTGTTATTACGAATTTTTTATTTGATATTAGTTGGTTGTTTAGAGTTTTTTCTCCTTTGTATTCCATATTAATACCAAGTTCTTTTAAGTTGTTGATTAGTTCTATATTTTTTTCATCTTGGAAGTAAGATACTATGTTGTTAGCTAGTATTTCTCCAATATCTTTGATGTTTGTAAGTTCTTCTTTAGTAGCATTTATTAAATTATCTATATTTTCGTATTTCTTAGCTAGTACTTTTGCTGTTTTTGCTCCTATACCATTTATACCTAAAGCAAATAGAAGTCTTTCTAAAGAGTTAGATTTACTAGCTTCTATGGATGTTAGTAAGTTATCAACGCTTTTATTACCAAATCCTTCTAGTTCTATTAGTTCTTCTTTTTTTGTATGAAGATTATAGATATCTTCTATTTTAGTTATTATGTTCATGTTATAGAAGTCTTCGATGATTGCATCACCTAGTCCATCTATGTTCATTGCTGGACGAGATACGAAGTGGATTAGTCCTTCTATTTTACGTGCAGGACAATGATTGTTTGGACATAGTACATCGATACCTGATGTTGATTTTACTAACTCGGTATTACAGATAGGACATGATGTTATCATTTCTAGGATGCTAACATCTTTTCTTCTTTCTAGTACTGGTTCTACTACTTCAGGAATTACGTCTCCTGCTTTATGTATTACTACGAAGTCTCCAATACGTAGGTCTTTTTCTCTAATGTATGATTCATTATGAAGAGTTGCTCTTCTTATTGTACTTCCAGCTACTTTAACTGGTGATAGTACAGCATTAGGTGTTATTTGACCTGTTCTTCCTACTGTAAATATTATATCTTCTAGTTGAGTTACTACTTTTTCTGCTGGGAATTTGTATGCTACTGCCCATCTTGGGTATCTCGCCGTATTTCCCATTTTTCTTTGACCAGATATATCATTTAATTTGATTACTATACCATCTATTTCATATGGTAAGTTAGGTCTTTTTTCAGCATATTCAGCTATAAATTCTTTTATTTCTTGGAAGTTCTTACAAACTTTATATAATGGGTTTGTTGGTAATCCAAGTTTTTTTAGATGTTCTAATGTTTCACTATGTTTATCGTTAGTTGTATTTGGTACGTGATATAAGAATGTATCTAGTTTTCTTTCTTTTGCTATTCTACTATCTAATTGTCTTGCTGATCCTGCTGCTGCATTACGTGGATTTTGAAATGGTTCTTCACCATTTTCTAGACGTTTTTTATTAGCTTCTTCGAAGCTTTTTTTAGTCATGTAGATTTCTCCACGTACTTCTAGATCTATTGGTTCATTTAATTTTATTGGTACATATTTAATAGTTTTGAAGTTGTTAGTTATATCTTCTCCAACTACTCCATCTCCTCTAGTTGCTGCTGATATAAGTAAGCCTTCTTTGTAAGTTAAGTTTACTCCAAGACCGTCCATTTTTAATTCACAAACAAATTCTGGATTGTCTATTTCTTTTTCTACTCTTGTAACGTAAGCTTCTATTTCTTCTTCGTTAAATACATCAGCTAAACTGAACATTGGTGTACCATGTGTTATTTTTTCAAATTGATCTAGTATTTTAGTACCAACATTTTGTGTTGGTGATTCTGGTAGTTTATATTCTGGATATTCATCTTCAAGACGGAATAGTTCCATTAGTAAACTATCATATTCATTGTCTGTTAGTGTAGGATTATCATGAAGATAATATTCTACGTTAGCTTGGTTTAGTTTTTTAACTAACTCTTCTATTCTTTCTTTTGGATTCATAAATTACCCCCAAAGATTTTCCGGATATTCTCCATTTTCTATTGCTTTTTTGATATGTTCTTTTAGTTCTTCAACATCTTCTTTGTATGTAACACCTTTCCATAGTGCTTTTGTTGGTAATACTTTTATTTCTAAACCGTCTTTCATCATATTATCTAAGATAGTTGGTAAGAAGTATTCGCAAGTATTTAGGTCTGGACCTGAAGCTAAGAATTTTCTAAAATCTTCTTCCATGTAATCATAGATATCTTTTCTTAAACCATACATTAACATTGATACTGGATGATCTTCTTCCATTATGTATGCTTCTCTACCATCTAATGGTTCTCCATGAATTACACCATCTATTCTTTCTACTTTACTTTCTATGATATCAGTAAGTTTTCCATCTTGAGTAAAGCATACTCCTCTTTTTACTGCGTTTGTTTCAGGAATTGTGTTACCAATATGATAGCCAATTACGCTGTATTCTTCAGTATTTTTTAAAGAGTCTCCTAGTACTTTGAATGCATCTCCGCCATAGAAGTCATCTGCTGATATTACAGCAAGAGGTCCATCTACGTATCCTTTTGTACAATATAGTGCATGTCCTGTTCCTAAAGGTTTTACTCTATCAGATGGTACTTCAAATCCACTTGGTAAAGTTGAATTTTTTTGGAATGCATATTCTACTTGTACTTTTCCTTCTAATCTTTTACCAATTGTTTCTTTGAAATCATTTAAGTGTTCTTCTTTGATAATAAGTACTACTTTATCAAAACCATTTTGAATTGCATCATAAATTGAATAATCTAAGATGAATTCTCCATTTGGTCCAACTGGTTCTATTTGTTTTAATCCTCCGAAACGGCTACCCATTCCTGCTGCCATTACTACTAATTCCATAATATTCCTTCTTTCTCGTTTTCTTATATTTTCTTTATACTTTTATGGTTTTTTAATAATTTTTTTATTCCGAAATTTTTAGCAAATGCTACTGTTATGAAGTTTCCTGCTACTTCTATTACAACACCTCTACCATATATCATATGCATTACTATATCGCCGTCCTTGAATTCTACTTCACCATCGTTATGATATAATTCTTCTCTATTTATTTGTTCTTCAGGCATCATTTTTTCATTTTCAATTTCAAGTAGTTCTGAGTCTATTTCTTTAATGAATCTACTTGGTGCATTCATAACATCTTTACCATATAGAGTTCTTCTTTTAGCGTTTGTGATATATAGTTTTTCTTTAGCTCTTGTAATACCTACGTAACATAGTCTTCTTTCTTCTTCTAGGCCACCTTCTTCACAGAATGAGTTTTGGTGTGGGAAGATTCCATCTTCCATTCCTACTAAGAATACTACTTCAAATTCTAATCCTTTTGCACTATGCATTGTCATTAATGTAACTACATCATCGTCTTCTTTATGTTCTGTTACATCTGCTATTAAACTTATTTCTTCTAGGAAGTCTGAAAGTGATACTGAACCAGTTCTTTCTTCGAATGATTTAGTAATAGATTTGAATTCTTCTAGTACTTCTAATCTTCTTTCGCTTTCCATTGTTTTTTCTGCTTCGTATTCTTCACGCATTCCTGTATCAGTTAAGATTAAATCGATTAATTCTGTTAGTGATAAGTTTTCACTTTCTTTAGTTAAGTGAAGAATTAGTTCTTTGAAAGTAAGTTCTTTTCCTTTTGATATTATTTCAAACATAGAAGTATTTTGTTCTTTTGCTTCTTCTTCTAATCTAGAGATAGTAGCATCACCAATACCTCTTTTTGGTACGTTTATTACTCTTCTTAAACTTATTTCATCATGATTATTAAGTATTAATCTTAAGTAACAAATTAAGTCTTTAACTTCTTTTCTATTATAGAAGTAATAACTTCCTACTACTTTATATGGCATGTTTGATTTTAAGAACATTTCTTCTACTAGACGTGATTGAGCATTAGTACGATATAGAATTGCTATATCTTTTTTATTATACCCACTATCTAGTAATCTTTTTATTTCATCTAATACTAATTGTATTTCATGTTTACCATCATATGCTCTTAGATACTTTGTCTTACAACCGTCTCCAACACTACTCCATAGTGTTTTTTCTTTTCTTTCTTTATTATTTTTAATTACTGAATTGGCTGCATCTAATATATATTTAGTTGAACGATAGTTTTCTTCTAGAGGAATAACTAAAGCATTACTGTAATCTTTTTCAAAGTTTAAGATGTTACGGAAGTTAGCTCCCCTAAACATATATATTGATTGATCTGGATCTCCTACTATAAAGATATTTTTATATTTTTTAGCTAGTAGTTTACTTAGTTTGTATTGTACTTCATTTGTATCTTGATACTCATCTATTAGTAAATATTTGAATCTATCTTGATATGATTCTAGTACATCTGGATGTTCTAAGAATAGTTGTACTGGTAGTCTTAATAAGTCATCAAAGTCTACTGCGTTATTTTTCTTAAGTACTTCAATGTACTCGTAATATACTTGTTCTGCTATTCTATCTTGTGGTGTGTTATAGAATTTAGCTATATCATTTGAAGATAGCATTTCATTTTTTATATTACTTATTTTATTTCTAATATATGCTGGTGATGTCATTTTAGGATCGAATCCTTTGTCTTTCATTATCTTCTTAATTATCGATACGACATCATCACTATCAACTATAGAGAATGTTCTATCAAGCCCTAGTAACGGAGCATTTTCTCTAATTATTCTTACTCCTAGTGAATGGAATGTTCCTACAAACGCATTGTTATCCGGAACTATTTTCTCTAGTCTTTCTTTCATTTCTTTAGCTGCTTTATTAGTAAACGTAATAGCTAATATATTATAAGAAGGTATTCCATTTTCTATTAAATTAGCTATTCTTGTAGTTAATACTCTTGTTTTTCCAGAGCCTGCTCCTGCTATTACAAGACAAGGCCCATCTATATGAAGCACTGCTTCTTTTTGTTTATCATTAAGTCCGTTTAATAAATTCATGTTGTGTCCTGCTTTCCTTCTTAATTATAACATGTATCTTAAGTAAGTAGGTATATAATTTACTTATAAAACGAACTTTTATTCGGTATATTTTTAATAAAAAAAGATGGATAATTCCATCTTCTTATAAGTATTCCATTATAGCTACATTTTTTTCTAATTTAACAATTAGATCGTCTTTATCATATTTAGAGAATATTTCATCAAACGTAGATGGTTCTAATAAGAACATATTGTAGAATCTTACAAATGCATCTACGTAGTTAGATATTCCTAAATCTTTTAAATAATTTATATTTGCAGTAATTGTTTCTTCGTGTTCAGTTATTTTTTCAATTGCGCCACTTGGTAATTCTTCAAGTAGTGAATTTACTACTTCTTCTTCGAATCCTAAATCTTTTAAGTACATCATAGTTTTACCTCCTGTGCAGCTTCACTAAAACCCAAGCAAGCCCCTGCAACCTTCTTAAGTTCTTCTTCTGTTAAACCGCTGTTATATAATGCTGATACTAATACGATTTCTCTTTCTACTCCTAAAGTAGGTTGTTTAGCTGCAGCAAGTGTATTTAATATAATAGCGATGTTTCTTTCTAATTTAGTTTTACAGATAGATACACCATCTATTTTGTATGTATATTTACCTGCTAATTCTGCTTTTGCATTATCTTCTAAATAATGACTGAATTCTTCGAAACGTTCTTTCATAGATTCAATTACTTCTGGAGTACCATATGATTCTCCTTTGCTGTAATAATCATCTAATGTATTCATTAATATTTCAATGTAGTCTGAGTTACCAATAACATCTACTAATACATCATTAGTTTGTTTTTTATCAACTAGTTCTGGTAAGTCAGTTGGATAATCAAATTCTCTTCTGAACTTATCTGCTTTTAAGATATATTCACAAGGTTCAGAACGCATGTCATCAGCAAATACTGGTTTACCGTTTGCTTCACACCATTTAACTCTTCTTATAATGCTAGAAGCTTGCATTCCTAGTATTTCAGGATGAGTTGCGATTACGTTTTCTAATCCTGCTTCAATTAAATCATCAATATCAGTTAATAGTTCTTCTGGTTTTTTCCAGAATACTGCTAATGCATATTTACCATTACTTTTTAGGATACTGATTAAGTAATTTTTTAATATTTCAACATTTTCTGGAATATTTAAACTTTCGAATAATATTGCAGAATTGTTTCTTGATTCTTTAACATCAATATCAATACCATATCTTAATAATGTATCAATGTTTTCTTCGTATCTAGATACATCTTTACAAATTAAGTAGATATTTGCTTCTTCTAATTTACCATGTAGGTTTTCTACTGATTGGATTCTTTTTTCCATATCTTCAAATGGAACTCTTAATCCACTATTTGTTTCTTTTATCATTGATTGGATCTTTGATTCAGATATATTTTTAGCTCTTAATAGAGTTACTTTTTTACTGAAATCAGGATCTGTTATATACATATGACCTTTACGCATTTTGTATGCTTCGTCATCTAAATTAATACTTCTTAGTATTTCGTAGTTTCTTTCTACTAGTTCTTCATCAGCTGCGCCGATTGTTTGTAGAATTCTCTTAACTGGTTCTGTATTTACTTTTGAAAAGTTATTTACGTCTAATCCAATTCTTGATAAGAATTCTTCTACTTTAGTAGTGTCTACTTCTTCTACTGCTGGTTCTTCTACTGCTTCTACAGTTTCAGCAACTTCTTCTACTACTGGAGTTTCTGTTGAAGTTAAGTCTTCAACTGGAGTTTCTCCTTCTTCACTTATAGCAGTTTGTCCACCATTCATGAAGTTTTCTAATTCTCCTTCATCTTGGAATTGTTGGAAGTTTAGTACTACTGCAGGTCCTTCTTCTTCTTCTACAGGTTCTTCTTCACCTTCAGTTACAGGTCCTCCTACTACTGGAGCTTCAACTGTTTCGTCTAAAACAACAGTTTCGTCTGTTTCTTCAACTACAACTGCTTCATCAGAACCACCAAGTACAACTTCTTCTTCCTCTACTACAGTTTCTTCATCACTAAGTGTACCGATTTCATCTAGATCAAGTACTATTTGACCATTTGGATTTAAGATACTAGGGATTCCACCTGATTCTTCTAAAGAAACAGGTTCACCGAATGCTACATCTTCGTGTAAGTCTTCTTCTACTTCTCCAAGAGTTGTTGCGTCTTCTCCGCTTCCGAAAGCAGCTTCTACTGCTGGTTCATCTTCAACATATCCAATTAAACCTTTAGCTACTCTTTCTTCATAACCTCTATCGTATTCATATAATCCATCTTCAGGGAAGATAATCATCTTAGTTAATTTTGTAATTTCATCTGTTGTGAATACATCAAATGAAATAAGAACTTTCTTAACAAAACTAGAAGTAAGTGATTCTCTTTCAATTTCTTCTTCAGATAAACTTTGTTCAAGTAGACTAATTAATTGTTCTCTTTGTTCTTGATGAACAACTAATTGTGCTCTTAAATCAGCTAAATCTTGTTCAGCCATTTCCTTATCTTGTCTATATCCTAGGATATCATTTTTTATACCTTCGATAGTATCATTTAAACCTTTAATAAAAGCTGGAGATTTTTCTTGTACTCTTGCTAATAGTGTACCCATTTCTAAATTAACATCAATTCTTGTTAATGCAGAAAATGTTTCATCAGTTAATCCTTCAAAAGCAGTTTCAAATAAACTCTTTTGTTGTAAGAATGAAGTTAATCCTTGCTCTTGCTCAGCTAATTCAGCTTCTGCACCAGCAATAGTAGTTTCAATATTAGAAATTCTATTTAATACTGTTTCAATTCTTTCTTCTGTTTCTCTGATTAATACATTATCTTCGCCTTTAAGGTTATATAATCTATCAAGTAATATTGTTACATTTTGTTTTAACTCTGCCACAATACACACCTCGCTTATTATGTATAAATTATAACAAAAACAATTTAAAGTGTAAATGGCTTTTTGATTTTTTGTTGATTTATAATATCACGATAGTTTTGATTTACGAATATAATACTATGAAGGTAGGATGATATATTTGAAAAATAGATTTTTTATTATATTTAGTTTTATTTTAATAATAACTGTTTCTTTATTATTGTTATTTAATATTGAAGACAAAAAAGATAATAAACTAGATAAAGTTAGACTAGCGGAAGTTACTCACAGTATTTTTTATGCACCATTGTATGCTGCAATAGAAAATGGTTATTTTGAAGAAGAAGGTATTAATTTAGAACTTATTTTAACTAGTGGTGCAGATAAAGTAAGTGCTGCAGTATTATCTAACACTGTTGAAATAGGTTTTGCCGGACCAGAATCTGCTATTTATGTATATAAAAATGGTGAAAAAGATTTCTTGGTTACTTTTGCTGGTCTTACTAAAAGAGATGGTCAGTTTATTGTATCAAGAACTAAGATAGATAATTTTGATATAAGTTCTTTATATGATAAGGAAATACTTGTAGGACGAGTTGGTGGTATGCCTTCATTAAATTTCTTAAATGGAGTTAAGAATGAAGACGGAGATATTACTAAGATACAAGTAAATACTAGTGTAGATTTTGCTTCTTTATCTGGTTCGTTTATTGCTGGAATGGGAGATTTTGTAAACTTATTTGAACTTAAGGTATAAAAAAGAAGACTTAATTGTTTAAGTCTTCTATGTATTCGTCTAATTCTTCTTTTTCTGGCATTCCAGCTTGTGCTGTTGGTACTTGAACTTTCATTGCTGATGCATATTGAGATCTAATAATTGCATCTTTTAAATCATATCCATGAGTTAAGCAATATGCTAAATTACCATTAAATGTATCCCCTGCTCCAGTTGTATCTTTAAGATTATCACTAATAATAGCAGGTAATTTTACTATACTAGTTCCATCGTGATATATTACTCCATCTTTACCTAAAGTTACTATTAACTTATTAGGATACTTAGTAATACACTCTTCTATATTAGTGGTATCAAAGATTGCTTCGCACTCTTTTTGATTTGCTGTTATGATATTTATTTTATCTATTAAATCAATAGATAATTTATCGGGATTACATGGTGTTACTATTATAGGTAAGTTATTCTCATGACAAAAGTTAATTAAGTAATTTGATACATCTACAGGTACTTTAAGTTGAGATACTATTAGTTTTGAATTCAATAATACGTCTTTATATTTATCTATCATATCTACATTAAACGAATTAATTGCTGAATTATTTCTTACTATTTCATTATCCTTTGTTTCTAAATCTATATATATTTCTGAAAAATCATTTTTTAAATTATTTATCATTTCTATATTAGTAGTATCTACTTCATTGTATTTAAGATTGTTGTAGATTGTTTCACCTATTTTATCTTTACCTATTCTAGTTATTATTGTTACTTTAGCACCAGCACGAGAGGCTGCTACTGCTTGGTTAGATGCTTTCCCACCAGGTACTATTTTATCTGGTGTTTTATTATATGTTTGATCTTCTTTTTCATAAAACATTAAATCTACTGAGCATCCACCAAATATACATACGTCGTACTTCATAAGATGTCTCCTTTATTTAGTTTTTGTTGTTTCTTCTTCTAGGTGTCTTACTGCCATAGGATCCCATATTTTTTTAGGTACTAATACTGCTCTTAGGAATGCTGTATTATTTTTTTTGTCTATGTCTACAGATAATATTCTAATTAAGTTACTACTATTAATTAGATATTCGTTTTCTGCTTTATAGTGACTAGTATATTCATCTAATAAAAGTGCTCCATCATGGCATTCTTCTGGTATTAAATATTCTATTTCTATATTTCTTTTACCTATTTGGAATGCTTCTGTATTATACAGAGAACTTTTTCTGACAAGTGATGTTGATGTGAATCCACTATCATAGAAATATTTACCTTGCATAGCAGTTAATTCGTCTAAAGAATTGATTCCATAATCTCTAAATTGAGCTAGTGTTACTCCTCTATAGACTTTTATATTTCTATCTAATGGTGGGAATTTGAATACTACTTTTTCAACTTCTTCACCTATTTGGGAATATTCTCTTCTTTTTTCCTCTGTTAATAAACCATGTTGTTCATAGTTCCATTTATCTCTTAATAAGGCATTTATTTCTTTATGAGAGAATCCTGTATATGAACGTAGACTTAAAGCTTCTTTGTAAGTAAGTCCCATTGTAAAGTCAGCAGCCATTTCTCCGAATATTTCACTGACTTGTTCATCACTTTCCAAAGATAGGTATTCTCTATCTAGAACATCTCCTATGTATATATCTAATTCTTCTTGTTTACCTGGTTCTAAATAACGAAATAAATATTTAGTTAATTGGCTCATTCCTTTTTCCATACTATCACCTTGTAATTTTATTATAACATAAAATGGATGCTAGTTTGAAAGCATCCAATTAATTAGTTCACTGTCTCCGTAAACATTTATTACTGTACCATGAGAGTCATTTGGACTTGGTACTAATATATATTCTACATCTCCACCTAAATCATTTATTCCTGGTACATAGTTGGTATTACAATTTTTATAATACGATGATTCACTTGCACCGACATAACTTCTTATAGGTATTCCTACGTATTTGTCTTTGCTTGATACTGGGCAGCCACTTACTGGTACTGCTTTAGAGAAGAAGTTTGGATATCTAACTAGCATATCCCATGTACCATTACCTCCGAGACTGTGTCCAGTTATAACAATGTTATCCATGTCTACGTTATATTCTTTTATTACGTAATCAATTAAGTCTTTAGTACTAGCTGCATCTGATGACCAACTACATGCTGCTGTGTTAGGAGCAATAAATATTGCATCGTAATTATCTAAAGAACCATTATTCATAAATTTAGGTAAACCAGTATATAACATACTACTTGGATTACCACATTCTCCAGAGCCATGTAAGAATACTACAAGACCTGGTTTATTACTTATATTTTCTGGTACTAGTTCCCAATATTTTACATTCTTTACTCCTGAGTATGATTTTAATACTAGATTTGGATTACTACTGTTACCAGTTACAGTACTAGTTCCGTTACCGCCAGTTACTTGTTGTTCTTGTTCTTCTCTATCTTTTATAGCTTCCTTTTGAGCTTCGTCTTCTTTTTCTTCTTTCTCTTCTCTTTTTATAGCTGCATCTTTTAATGCTTCTTGTCTATTCTTCGCTTCTTCTTTTCTTTCTTCTTCAGACATATTTTTATATTCTTCTATCTTCTCTATTGAAGCATTAGTAAAACATACATTCATAGTTGAATCTACTGGTACTAAGTCAGTAAATATAAAAGTAAATAAACTTGGTAAGAAGTATACTATGATAGCAGATATAAATCTTTTAATAGATTTAGATACTATACTAGTTAATTCATCTTGTGGTTTAGCATTCACTACTGCCATAAATATATCTTTAAATATCATAATCATAAATACTATAGGTACAATAGTTAATACTATTTTAAAAGTTACCTTTAATATATAAAATACTTGTAAAAAGTGCGGATCTGTACATAATTCCATAATAATCATCTCTTGGGTGTATTATAGCAAATTATTATAAAAGTTCAATTTGATATTTATCATTTATTAAATCTTTTATATTAGGTTTATCTTTTATATTTAGTTTTATTCTAAGTAAGTATGTTGATAAGTTCTTAGTTATTAACACATTTTCAAGTATTATAGGTATTATGTTTATGTTAGGTAGAGATATTTTTCTTTTGTAGATATTAGATAATTCTTTTATTATTGATAGATAGTTAATATTTAGTTTATCTATTATAAAATTTAAGATATTAGTTATATCTTGTTCTTTAATATTTATGTAACATTTATTATCTTTATTATGAAGATGATATGAACATATCCATGAAGTATCATACTTATTATGTCTTTTATATAGAGTTTTATTGTGTATAGTACATATTAGTTTATTTGTATATAAAGATACATTTTTAGTAATATGTTTACTATTTTGTGTTAACTTGTTGTTAACTTTGTTCCATAGAGATTCTTCTATAATTATAGGGATTTGTTTAGGTGATTTGTATATTACCCACTGTTCTTTTGACAGGGGTTTAACCTTTTTAGACATATAATCTTCTGTAAATGTTTTGTTGGCACAGTAAAATCCTTTATATTTAGGGTTCTTTAGTATACGGAGTATTGTCGTTGTGGACCATTTATTACCATAATTAGTTGGTATTTCTTTATTATTTAAGTAATCTCTTATATACGTAGTTGATTTATTATAAATACCATATAATGTAAAGATTTCTTTTATAATTAGAGATTCTTTCTTATTAATGTATAGTTTGTTATTTTTCTTATTATATCCATACAGTTTATTGTTACCGAGGATTTTACCTTTCTTTATAGACATTGCTACTCCAAACCTAACTCTTTCTGATAGACGTCTTATTTCATCTTGGGCCATACTAGACATGATAGTTAATCTTAGTTCACTATCAGGATATATAGTATTTATATTATCGTTTAGGAATAGTACTGCTACTCCATTATTAAGTAATTCTCTTGTGTACTTAATACTATCTAAAGTATTTCTTGAGAATCTAGATATTTCTTTTGTAATTATTAGATCGAATTTATTTTGTTTGGCATCATTTATCATTCTTAAGAAGTTAGTTCTTTTTCTTGTAGAAGTACCAGTTATACCTTCATCTATATATCCTTCTATGTAAGTCCAGTTTGTATTATTAAGTATCATTTGTTTAAAGTAGTCTTCTTGATTAGATAGAGATGTTAATTGAATGTCTTGATTAGTAGATACTCTTCCATAGTAAGTTACTCTTAAGTTAATGTTAGATATAGGTGTTCCTGTAAGGAGTTTATTTCTAATACTTAATAAGTTCATAATAGGTTATTTAATTTAGATAAGAGTATTTCTTCTGCTAGGAGATATTCTTGATAAGTAATTGTTTTTTGTTCATATAAAGTTTTATTTATTAAAATAGATATTTCTATATTAAGTTGTTCTTTAGTCATAGTTCACTTCCTTTATAAAAATATATTCATATTTATACATTAAGAGAACCTAATGCTACAAAGTTAGAAAGTCAAGGTTTAGGTTATGTAGTAGGAAGTATTGGTGAGTTATCAGGCGAGATGCCTTATACTGCTTTTTATGCTAGAAAGAGTTTTATAGATAATAATGAAGATTTAGTACGTAGATTTAATAATGCTATTAATAAAGGTTTAAAGTATGTAAAAGAACATAGTGATAATGAAGTTGCTCTTGCTATAATCGATCAGTTTCCTGATACTTCACTTAATGATGTAGAAAAGATAGTAAAAAGATATAGAGATGCTGATACTTGGTTAGTTAATACTTCAATAAGTGAAGATAGTTATAAGAATTTAGAGAATATAATGATAGATAACAAATTACTTGATGATTATGTACCTTTTGATAAATTAGTTATCGATTTAAATGACTAAGATATTAGAAGTTAAACATGTAAGTAAAAAGTATAATACTATTGATGGAGAAATTAAGGCATTAGATGATATAACACTCTCAGTTGATGAAGGAGAATTCGTTGCTATTGTAGGTATGAGTGGTTGTGGTAAGTCTACTCTACTTTCTATCTTAGCCAGTTTAGAAGATAAAACTAGTGGTGAGATAAAGTATATGAATGATAATATTGTTACCGGTTATATGTTACAAGATGATGCCTTATTTGAACATATGAGTATTGAAAACAATATATTGTTAGGTTTAAAGATACAAAAGAAATTAAATAATGAAACACGTAAGTATGCTCTTGATTTACTCAAGAAGTACGATTTAGATAAATTCAAAGATAAGAGACCTAGTCAATTATCTGGTGGTATGAAACAAAGAGTTTCTTTAATTAGAACACTTGCTATAAAACCTGACATATTATTCTTAGATGAAGCTTTTTCTGCGTTAGATTATAGTACAAGACTTAATGTATCTGATGATGTTTATAAGATAATTAAAGATACAGGTAAGACAACTATTATGGTTACTCATGATATTGGCGAAGCTATAAGTATGGCAGATAAAGTTATTGTTTTAAGTAAGGGACCTGCTAAGGTAAAAAGTATATACAAGATAGAATTAGATAATAAGGATATACCTACTAATAATAGAAAAGATATTAAGTATGATTATTATTATAATTTAATAAGTAAGGATTTAAATGTCTAAAGAACAAAGAGATTTTATTAAAAAGTATAGATTTAATAAATTACTAATATTTGTTATACAAGTTTTAATAGTTGTTGTATTCTTTGGCACTTGGGAATATTTAAGTAGTAATAATATTATTAATGCTTTTATATTTAGTAGTCCTACTAAAGTAATAGATACTATATATAATTTATATCTTGGTGGAGATTTATTTCATCATATATGGGTTACTGTTTATGAAACTTTAATTGCTTTTGGTATAGGATTAGTTTTAAGTATTGGTATTTCTATACTACTCTATTTATCTAATAGATTATATAAGGTACTAGATCCATTCTTAACTTGTTTAAATTCATTACCTAAAGTAGCATTAGGTCCGATGATAATTATTGTGGCTGGAGCTAATACAAAGAGTATTATTTTAATGGCAATATTAATTAATTTAATAGTTAGTGTTGTTGTAATTACTAATGGTTTTTATAGTACTGATAAGACTAGATTAAAGTTAATGAAGTCATTTAAAGCAAGTAAGTATCAAATACTTAAGTATTTAGTAATACCTAGTAATTATAAGACGATTATTAGTTCATTTAAGTTAAGCATTAGTATGAGTTTGATAGGTGTTATTACTGGTGAATTTTTGGTAAGTCAAGCTGGATTAGGTTATCTAATAATATATGGTACTCAAGTATTTAATTTAGATTTAGTAATTAGTGGTATTTTACTTTTAGTTATTATATCTTATATTCTTTATAAGGTTGTTGAATATATAGAGAAACTATTATTAAGTATTTAAAAAAGACGTTATATAAACGTCTTTTTAGTTTTCTTGTAAAAACTCTATTTCAAATTCCAAATCATCAAAGTCATGTCCATCTTCATCAGAGTTACACTTGAAATTTAATATATTTCCTTGTTCTGTTATCTTCATGGCATGTCCATTGTCTAAGTAACTCACCATTTTTTTATCTCCAAAATCTTCAATGTGTCCGTTACATATACACATTTTTCCACTTACAACTTCAATATCTAGTACAAATTCATCACCAATGCTATCTCTAAAAATGTCTATTGTTGGAAATCTTTTTCCTCTTGGTTTAATTAATTGATCATTATATCTAACTTTTATTTTGTTTTCTTGGTCAAATGCTAGAACAATTAATTGTTCTACCTGTGTTGGTTTTGATATAAATTTGAATTTTAATTTTCTTTTTCCTTTTGTATCGTAATCATAACACCTAGATATCTTTTCTCCATTATATATAATTTCATTGGAATCGGCTTCCATGAACAGTTCTGAAAAGTACATTAAACGTTTCTCTCCTTTACTCTATCATTACCATAAACTATAGGTAAGAATTTATTTATTATATGGAATGCTATTAGGGAACATATTATTGATAATATAGTTATAAATACAGAACATAGAAGTTGGTATATTGTATTACCATTTTTTAAA
>JAZOOK010000129.1:0-5387 GCA_045654965.1 Candidatus Coprovivens sp.
TATTAGAAAGATTATTAACTAAGATACATCTTAATTTTACTGATTATGAAATAACAAAAGATGAACTTATTATAAAAACTGGATTCTTTAAACAAGTAACTAATACAACAGAATTATATGTTTTAAAAGATCCAGATTTAACTGTTAATTTATATCAAAGATTAATTGGTGTTGGTACAATATCTGTATTAGTAGATACACATTGTGGTAGCACTAAAGCTGGTCAAAGAATAGTATTAAAAAATATTCAAGACGCAGAAAAAGTAAGAAAGTTATTAAGAGATAAAATAGAAGCTGATGTAATGGAAAGAAAAGTTACATACTTCGATAAAGTATAGAAAGTGGGATAAATATGAATGGAAACAATGGAGAATATGGTCGTCCTATAACTTATAGAGTTGGAGGAACAATAACAGAACCAACTAGAGCAAGACAAGAACCCCAACCAATTCCGGTAGAAAGAGTACAACCAGTACAACCAACTCCAGTACCACAACCACGTCCTGTAGTACAACCCACACCTGTAGTAGAACAACCAAGAATAGAAACACTTGATGAAGAACCAGGTATATATGGTGGTTTTGTAAGTATTCTAGATAGATATGCACAAGAACTAACAAGTAGAAAATACATAACAGATCCATCTATTGGTAGAGATGAAGAAATAAAACAAGTAATAATGACTTTACTTACTCCAGAAAAGAGTGCCCTTCTAGTTGGTAAAGCAGGTGTAGGTAAAACATCTATAGTAGAAGGTGTTGCTTATCGTATTCAAAAAAATATGGTACCAATAGCTCTACAAGGATATAAAATATATAAACTTAATGTAACCTCACTACTAGGTAAAACAGAATCTAACGGTCAAATAGAAAGTAGAGTAGACTTACTAGTTAAAGAACTAGCTAATCGTCCAAAAACAATCCTATTCTTAGATGAAACACACGTACTAGTAAACAAAGATGGAGGAGAAGGTGGAATCGACTTCGCCAACATGTTTAAAGCAGGATTAGACCGTGGTGAAATAAAAATGATAGGTGCTACTACTGACGAAGAATATGAACAATATATCCTAAGAGATAGAGCATTCTTAAGAAGATTCCAAAAAATAGATGTAGTAGAAGCAGATCAAGCTACATGTGTAAAAATATTAATGGGAACATATCCTAAAATAGAAGCAAAAACTGGTGTTCGTTTTGAATATACTGACTTTATAATTGAAAGAATAATGACTTTTATAGTAGACATGACTGATGAATATAAAAGAGTATATGAAATATCTTCACGTTATCCAGACATTTGCTTAACAATAGTATCAAATGCATTTACATATGCTTTATTTGATGATGAAAATGTTTGTCGTATAAAACATGTATACAAAGCAGTATGTAATGCTAGAAATATTTACGAAGATGCTAAGAAAAAAGCAATTGAAAAATTTAAAGAAGATTTTGCTGATTTAATAAGAGAAGAAAACGTAGATTTAAGTGAAACAGAATAAGGAAGAAATTCCTTATTTTTTTGTAAACACAATTAACATTTAAGAAAAAGTATAATCATATTTTGGTATAATAAAATTAAAGATAGGAATGGTGAATATATGGAAAAAATTAAAGTTTATCAAATAGGCTGTGGAAAAATGAGCGTATATACAATGCGCTATGTATATGAACACGGAGCAAAGATAGTAGGAGCAGTAGATATCAATCCAGATGTAATAGGAACAGATATTGGAGATATAATTGGTTCTGACAAAAAATATGTATTAGTAGAACCATTAGAAATGTTAGAAGAATCATTAAAGAGAACAAAACCAGATATTGCTATAGTAACTACAATGAGTTTATTAGCAGATGTAAAAGATGTATTACGTGTATGCGCATCTTTAGGTATAAATGCAATAACTACATGTGAAGAGGCATTCTATGCTGAAAATTCAAATCCTGTAGCATGGAAAGAATTAGACGTTCTTGCTAAAGCCAACAAATGCACAATAACAGGATGTGGATACCAAGACATATTTTGGGGGAACCTAATATCTGTAATAGCAGGAACAACTCATAAAATAGCTAAAATAAAAGGTTCTTCATCTTATAATGTAGAAGACTATGGTATAGCATTAGCACAAGCCCATGGAGCTGGTTTAACTTTAGACGAATTTGATAGAGAAGTAGCTGCTTTAGATAGAATGAGTCCAGAAGAAAGACAAGCAATTATCGATTCAGGAACATTCGCACCTTCATATATGTGGAATACAGTTGGATGGTTAGCAGATAAACTAGGCTTACATATCACTAGTATGAAACAAGAATGCGTACCACAAACTTGTGATCACGACCTAGAATCATCTACATTAGGTATGAGTATTCCAGCAGGAACTGCAACAGGAATGAGCGCAGTAGTTACTGCTGAAACAGAAGAAGGAATTATATTAGAAGCAGAATGTATCGGAAAAGTATATGCTGAAGATGAATTTGATAAAAATGAATGGACAGTAATTGGTGAACCAGAAACAACAGTTACAGTACAAAGACCAGCTACAGTAGAACTTACTTGTGCTGATATAGTAAATAGAATTCCTGATGTAATAAATGCAAGACCAGGTTTTGTACCAACAAGTCAAATGCCAGAACCAACTTATAGAGTAAAAAACTTAGAAGAATACCTAAATTAATATAAAAAAACAAAAATGCAATAAAAACTATTGCATTTTTTTATATCTCTATTTATAATGAAAATGACTTTTTTGCAAGAAAATTTACATTTGTATTATTACAACAAGGGTACTAGATAGAAATATCTGGATTTTTTGCATTGTAAAAAGGTTAGGAAAGGAGTGAAAAAAAATGTCTTTCATCAATGTTTCGCACATAAGTAAAACTTTTAAAGTAGCAAAAAAACAATCAGGATTTAAAGCTACTTTAAAAAACTTTATTAAAAGAGAATATAAATATATAGATGCAATTAAAGATATCTCTTTTAATATTGAAGAAGGTAGTATTGTAGGTTACATAGGTCAAAACGGTGCGGGTAAATCTACAACTATCAAAATTTTATCAGGTATTCTAATTCCTGATTCTGGTGAAGTTACTATCGACGGACTAACACCTTGGATAGATCGTAAAGAATACGTATCTAAAATAGGAGTAGTCTTCGGTCAACGTTCACAACTATGGTGGGATATCCCAGCAGATGATACATTCAATCTACTAAAGGATATCTACAAAATAGAGGAATCTAAATTCGAGGAAAAAAGAAATTACCTAGTAAAATTATTAAACATTGAAGATATCATTCACGTTCCAGTAAGACAATTAAGTCTTGGACAACGAATGCGCTGTGAAATAGCTGCATCACTATTACATGAACCAAAGATATTGTTTCTTGATGAACCGACTATTGGCTTAGATGCTCTATCTAAACAAATAGTAAGAGACTTTATCAAAAAGATTAATAGAGAACAAAAAGTGACAGTTATACTAACCACTCACGATATGAGTGACATCGAAGCTCTTGCCAAACGAATAATAATGATTGGCAACGGAGAAGTCATCTATGATGGTACATTAAAAAATCTAAAACAAAAATATGATCATCACAAACACATATCAGTAACAACAGGAACTAAATTAAACAAAATAAGAAAAAAAGGAATTATTACACAAGAAAAAACACAAGATGGTTACAACTTTACCATCGATTCAAAACAAATAGAGGTATCTAACTTCTTAAACTATCTATCTACAAAAGTAGATATCAAAGATCTTGAAATAGATAACGAATCACTAGATAACATAATTATAAATCTATATCAAAATATCTAATGCGTCAGTATCTATCATTCTTTAAGTTAAAATTTGCCGTAGGATTACAATATAAAGCAGCAGCTCTAGCAGGTCTAGCAACTCAAATATTCTTTGGATTAGTATTTATAATGGTATATATGGCATTCTATAACAGTGGAGATGCTAATGTAGATATATCTCTATCAGAGATAATTCCATATCAATGGTTAAGCCAAGCATTCTTATCTTTAATATGGATATGGCACAAAGATAATGAAATACTTAATATGATAAAAAATGGTAACGTAGCTTATGAACTATGTCGTCCACAAAACTTATATTGGATGTGGTACATACGAATATTAGCATCTAAATTATCAGCAGTATTATTAAGATGTGTACCATTACTTATCATAGCATTCCTAATGCCAGCGCCTTATAACTTAACTTTACCAGCATCAATTTCTGCTTTAATATTCTTTATTATTACACTAATACTAGCAACTCTATTAGTAACAGCATTAGTTACTTTAATGTATCTATTAATATTCTATAGTGTTGATAGTAAAGGAGTAATGGGAATGTACTGTGGTATAGCAGAAATACTATCTGGTCAAGTAATAGCAATACCATTATTTCCTACATTATTAAGAAACATTGCAGTACTATTACCATTTGCATATATAAGTGATTTCTCATTTAGAATATATTCAGGTAATATAGTAGGACCACAAATAATACAAGGATTGATTATCCAAATAACTTGGTTAATTATAATAGTAATACTAGGTATGATATCTTCTAATAAAATACTAAGAAGAGTATCAGTACAAGGTGGATAATGAAAATATATTTTGATTATCTTAAACTACACTTAAAATCAATCCTAGAATATAAACTATCCTTCATTCTATCTTTATGTTCACAAGTATTTGTCTTCTTTACTTATTATTTTCTTATAATTGCAATGTTTCAAAAATTCTCTAATCTCCAAGGATATAACTTATATGAAATTCTTCTTACATTTAGTATCATTCATTTTGGTTTCTCAATGAATGAAACATTTGCAAGAGGAATAGATCAATTTGATTCTCTAATAGTAGATGGTTCTTTCGATAGACTTCTACTTAGACCAAGAAACATTCTATTACAAGTAATTGGTTATCAAATTGATTATACTAAACTAGCTAGAGTAATCCAAAGTATCATTGTTATGATAGTAGCTTTAATTAAATTAAATATCGAATGGTCTATATTAAAAGTAATAACTCTTATCTTAATGTTATTAAGTAGTATAGCAATCTTCTTCGGTATCTTCTTACTTGCGGCATCTTATTGTTTCTTAACAGTTCAAGGTCTAGAAGTTAGAAATGTCTTTACTGATGGTGGTAAAAACATCGCTCAATATCCAATTGGAATATTTAATAAATACTTTGTAAAAATTTTTACTTACATAATTCCATATGCATTAGTTAACTATTATCCACTAATGTACTTCATTGGAAAGAGTGACAATGCCTTATATGCGTTTTTACCTCTTATAGTATTTGTATATTTAATTCCATGTTTCTTAATATTTAATAAAGGTTCAAAAAATTATTTGAG
>JAZOOK010000130.1:0-8331 GCA_045654965.1 Candidatus Coprovivens sp.
TTGAATTATGTCCATATATATTTATATGTTTATCATTAAATTTATTTCTAAAGTCTATAAATTCTGTTCCTTTATTACTTCTTTTTCTTTTTATATTATATTTTATATAGTAATCATTATCTTTTGTTTGAGTTAGTAATAAATTAAATACATTTGGGATTTCTATTCTACCTACTATATCTTTATTATTATTTTCTTGTCTTGGAATTTCAAAATCAATATCTTCAGAAAACAATTTATTTAGTTTATCTAGTTCTGATTCTACTGGAGTTTGTTCTTTTGATGGTTCACTAGGTAGTAAGTTTTCTGAAGGCGTAATTATATTAATTATTTCAATAGAAGATGTGATAAGCAAAGCAATAGATAGAATAATTATTATTGCTATATATATTTTCTTTAGAGTATTCTTTTTCATTACCTCTAGAGTTTGTTCTACTTTAGTTTCTTTTTTTATTGGTTCTTTTTTTACTACTTTTTTTTGTGTCTTTTTAGTTGGTTGTTTTTTTGTAGTAGTTTTCTTTTTGGTAGTCATGTTATCACCCTTTTTATTATAGTTTAATATTATGATATTAATTCTTCTTTGTCAATTGATGTGAATGATGAATAAAGTTTGTCTTTTGTTATTTCTTTGTCGTGACCGACAAATACTATACTAGGTTTTTCTTTTAATATTTTTTTGATTGATTTAACTGCATCTAATGGGTGTTGGTTTTGGAATGCTATAGATACTTTTTTACCTCTATTTACTACAGCGTCTCCGACAAATAGATAGTCTTTATATTTTATTCCTATTGAACCAGTAGTATGTCCTTTTAAAGATATTATTTTTAATTTTAAACCATACTTATTTATTGTTTCATTGTTTTTTAAATAATAGTCTACTTTATATTCGTTTTGAACAAATTTATTCATTCCCCAATTCATTATGTTTGTCCATCTTAGACAACGAATACTTTTAGCTATAGAATCTATATTCTTATTGTTTATATTGTTTTTATCTTTTATACCTATTGCTACTTTGCAATTATATAATTCTTGAATATATTTAACGTTCCAAGCGTGGTCTACATGAACGTGTGTAAGTATTATTAATTTGATATTGAATTGATCTAACCATTTTTTTACTCTTTTTTTCATACAGATAAATCCTGTATCTATAAGTATATCTCCTCTTTTTCCTTTAATTACATAGAGATTAAAATAGTAGAATCTTTTCATATATATATTGTCGAATCTTTTCTCCATATAGATCACTCCGTGGTGTGTATTATATCATATATATTATAAATTGAAAAAGTTGAATGTTTTCATTCAACTTTTAACATATATAATCTGCTAAATCAGGAAAAATTGTAGTTTCCTTAGCTACAAATTTTATTATTGCTTCCATACATTCATTATATGGTTTACTTTCGAATCCGTCTTCATATACATTGTATAAATCATTAAAGACATGAAGATATTCTTCATTTTTTGTATCTAGATGTTTTAATATGTAATAATATCTTTCGAATTTTTCATCGTTAGTTGGTTTATCATCAATTGGTGATGATAATAAAGCCGACATAACAACTGGTAAATCATCTATTTCTGGATATTGTTTTTTTATTTCTGTAGCTACTAATTCTGTTTTTTCCATTAGACTTAAATTTTCGTTATATTCGAATTTCATTTCTTAGGTACCTCTCTTAAATGATTTTTTCTTATAGGTCCCATTATAGACATTGGAATATGTAGTTCTGCAGCTTTACCGTTTTTTCTATTGTTTTGTAATTCTTTTAAGATTACAGTTTTTATTGATGCTACTATACTTTGTAATGATCTTGCTCCTGTTTTAGTAGCATATGCTATGTCTACTATCTCATCTATAACTTCGTCATCAAAGATTATAGTTGTGTTATATGTGCTTTTACCAAATTCTATTAATTGTTGAGTAGGACTTATAGAACTTTCACTTAAGATTCGTTTAAGGGCTTCTTTATCTAATGCATTAGTAGAAGTTATTAATGGTAATCTACCTACTATTTCTCTCATTATTCCTGCATTTATATAGTCTTCTGCATTAAGTTTATAATTACCATTTTCATCTAGGTTTTCATTTTGTTTTTCTCGATAGTCAGTAAATGCTCCTAGACAAATAAATGTAATTCTAGATGTATCAAAGTCATAACTTTTACCTTTATAATTTACTGTGAATGTAGAACCACTTAGGTAAGTCAGTAAGTCTTGTTGAACTGCTTTTCTAATTTCTAGAGAACTGCTTCCATCACCATATCCAAGTTTATCAAATTCATCTAGAACGATAATCCCTCTTTCAGCTGCTTCTAAATCTCCACCTGTTTTGGCTAGTAATGCTTCTAACATTTGTTGTAATTCTACGCCTTGATATCCAGTAGTTGTATACATTGTCGATGAAGTTATATATATAGGTAGGTTCATGTTAGCTGCTACTTCATTCATTATTAATGTTTTACCTGTACCTGTAGGACCATCTAATATAGCATTTACTTTTTGGGTTTTTATTGCGTCTTTGTTTTGACTTTCTATTACGAGTTGATTGTTATATATATTTCTTACTATTGTTTCTACTGTATCGTCTTGTGCAATAACCTTTTCTTGGATTGTTTTTATGACTTCATCTGGATCTATTGAATTGATGTCAAATTCTTTTTTCTTTTCATTAGCAAATGATAATTTTATTTTTGACATATTGCCTGCTGTATCTATTGTTACGTTTTCTAAATTGTTGCCGATTGTGCTAATGGATTGTCTTGCTGATTTTTTCGATTGTTCTTCAGACTCGCCATTTTTCTTAGCTTTATTTATTAATTCTTCTTCATCGAATATTAAATATAGATTTTCTTCAGGATTAATATTACTTGTTGCTATATTTATTTCTTCTCCATTTGCTAATTTATTGTAATTGTTATTTGTTATTTTTATGTTGTTTTCTTCAGGAAATATTTCGCTTATTTCTTGAAATGAATATTTGTTATTACCATGACTTTTTAATACTATTGCTACTTTGCTCATACTTCCTCCTATTTAGTTATACAATTTTCTTCTACCCATTGGTCTAGGTCAACATCTGCCCACCAGCCGAAAATTTCTTGTGCTTCTCTTAAAGTAAAATGACCACATTGGATTTTCCATATTTCCCACCATTGTGCTCCGGGTGGATAGTAATGTATTGTTGCTACGGAATCTGGCGTTGCATTTCCGTATTTTAATTGTTGGTATAAATCTCCTCCGAATGAGAGATTTACTATTATGCTTATCATACTCGAACCTTTTAAATGTTCGTATTTATTTGGTGTTGGTGTCGGATCTGGTTCGTTGTTTTTTTCTTCTTGGGCTTTTTTCTCTGCTTCGGCTTTTGCTTTGGCTTCAGCCTCTGCTTTTGCCTTGGCTTCTGCTTCAGCTTTAGCTTTGGCTTCAGCCTCAAGTCTCGCTTGTTCTTCTGCTTCTAAACGAGCTTTTTCTTCAGCTTCAAGTCTGGCTTTTTCTTCAGCCTCTGCTTTGGCTTTGGCTTCGGCCTCAAGTCTTGCTTGTTCTTCTGCTTCTAAACGAGCTTTTTCTTCGGCTTCAAGTCTGGCTTTTTCTTCAGCCTCTGCTTTAGCCTTTGCTTCAGCTTCAGCTTTTGCTTTTGCCTCAGCTTCACGCTTTGCTTGTTCTTCCGCTTCGCGTCTTGCTTTCTCTTCAGCTTCAGCTTTTTCTCTTTTTTCACGTTCAGCTTCCTCAATTGAATTAGTAAGAGTTTGATATGCCATATACAGAGTATACCAATTACTCATTACATATTTCCCTGTAAATATTACTGGAGTTCCTATTAATTTGCCAACATCTGTCATAACTTGTTTTATTTGAACAAGTTTTCTTCTTTCTGTTTTAGATTCTTTTAATTCATTTATACTATTGTTTACTTTTTGAATTGCTAAACTAATTGCATTAGGTAGTTCAGTAAAAATAGATGTTAATCTAGACTTTTTTTCTAAAAATTCTTTAGAAAATCTACTATCTAAATTTTCTCTATGTTCTTTTAATTGGTCAGGTAATATATTTATGAGAAAGAATAAACGTTGTATATCTTCATCTTCTAATACTTTTTGAAAGTGATTAATAAATGTTTCTAAATCTACTAAATATTCTTTAAAGTATAAATATAAATTTTTATTTTCTTCTTTTTGTAAAATAATTTTTATCTTATCAATAGAAGCATTATCTTTTGATAATTCAAATCCTATTTGAGCTATAGTTTCTATATCACCGAATGCTAGTGATATATTATTTTGTTCTTTTTTTAAGAATCTTATTAATCTACCACGAGCTACTGTTACTTTTTTATCATCGCCACTTTTAATAGCTTCTTGTAGTTTTTCATATAGTTCAGTTATCTTGGCTATATTTATTCCTGATAAATCTACTGATACTGGTACTTTATTTTGGAATAAACTATGTAGTAAAGCTTTTAATTCTTCTTCATCAGCTGTTTTAGGTGCTTCTTTGACGAATGCACTTAATTGAGTTCCCATACAATCGATATATTCTTTTACGATTTTTTGATACTCTTCATTATCCTTGTGTTCTTCTTTTAATTTTTTTATTTTATCAATTATTGTTTTTAGTTTTTCTAAATCTACAGTTCCTTTTGAATCATTTTCTAATTCTTTTAGAAAATCAAACATTAATGCTTGCGCTTGTTCTGTTAGTGTGTCTACATCTTTTTCTTCGTCAGGATCAAGTATTATTGGAGATGTTTTTGGTTCTGGCTTAAGAGCAGTTACTGGTTCTTCAACTGGTATTGAGATTTCTTTGTTCTTTTTTTTCTTTTCCAATTTATTCATCTCCTTTTTATAATGATGGTTGTAATTTTAATTGACCAAATAATTTTTCAAATGCTTTTTTGTCTTTTGGTTCAATTTCTTTTTCTTCTTTTGTTTCTTGATATTTTAATTTGTTTGTATATGTTGGAATACTTACAATACCATTAGTTATTGCTAAAATTAGTGGTATAACTAATGAGTTTAAGTTCCTTAGTGCATAGGCACTATTAGGAGCCATAACAGTTATTAATGATTTTGCAATTATCATTACTGCTAAACTTAATCCTGCTTGCTTACCTGCATATACTAATGCATCCTTTAACGAATTACCTCTTTTAAATAATTCTATGTTTATTTTTGATAATTTCTTTTGATATTCTTTATATTTTTCTTTATTATCATTTTTTTCATCTAAATACTCATCTATTACTTTTTGACATATATCTTTATTTTCTCTTAAGAATCCAAATGCCGTTATTTCGTATGTTCTTCTTAAACCATCATCTTTAATTTTACTTATTATTTCATCTGTTATTTTAATTAATTCATTATTTATTTCAAGTTGTTCTTCTGGTTTTTCTAGTGATTGTTTTTCTTGTAATACATTATTTAATTCTTCTAATAATGCTTGGTTTTCTTTTTTAAAATCTTCTAGATATTTTTTATATTCTTCACTTTGATAATATTGATATTGTTGGAATTCAGTTTTTGTAAGACAGTTACGTATGATACTTGATAGACCAATGTAACCGATAACTGGTAACGATTTAGCTATTATAGATAAACTAAATGGCATTCCTCCTACTAATGGAGCTATTAGTCCTATAATAACTATAAAACCCATTGCTTCTACACTACCTATTGCAGTTTCTTTTAAAACGTTTTTAGTTTTTGTGATTATATCTTTTTTGTTTAAGAAAATTTCTATTGTTTTAGCAATATCTTTAATTGTTAATGCTACTTTATCTTTTAGTTTTAAATCTGTATTTGAGTTTTTATAACCTTTTGTTAACTCTTTTTGTTTTTCTAGTAATTCTATTACTTTATATCTAGCACTCATTTGATCTTTTTTATCTATTGCTAGTGATGTTTGTTTTTTATATAGTTTTATTATTTTTCCTGTTAAATGTATTTGATTTTTTTGATCTGTTTCTGGAGTTGTTTCTAATTGTATTTCTAATAAACGAATTTCACTTTTATTTTTTATGAAAGTATATTGTTTTTCTTCTTTTTTATTTGGTAATACTTTTGTTTCTTTGTCTACTAATTCAATAATTTTTTCATGTGATTCTTTATCATCTATTTCTTGTAGTCTTTTTATTTCTTCTAATGTTTCTTTATTCATGTTATCACCATTTTTTATTCAGTTAAATTGTCTTGAATAGTATCGTTAACATATTTTGTTATTTCTTCTTCGGCATTTATTTTAATATATTTAACTTCTTCTTTAGTTAAAGTTGTACTTAAATGATATCCATCTTTATCTTGAATTAATTTTCCATAAAAAGTATTGAAATCTCCATAAGCATCTAAAGTGTAATCGGTAAATGTTACATATGGTTCTTCTGGATTTGTTTTATTAGGAATTACTGCTGTTACATCATTTATTAATTCTTCTCCATTATCATATTTTATTGTAAAACTTAAATCTTCGTATTTCATTTATAACATCTCCCTTATATATTCTTTGAAGTTTCCTTCTATTGTTTTAAAATAAGCAATAATTTGATTTTCAAGTTTTTGTTCTACTCTTTTAACCTTACCATCGTGAGTTTGACCTATTAAAATTCTATAATTATTATTTTTATCTTTTATTAAATCTGTATATACAATATATTCATTATTATCTAGTTCTAGTTTAGTTATAAGATAATATGTTCTTAATAAACCTAGTTCATCTTTTTGTTTGAATTCCATTATTGTGCCTCCAACTCTTGTGTTATTTCATTGGCCATGTTTATTATTTCGTTATCAAAAGTTTCTTTTAATATTAAAATTTCTTCTTCAGAAATATCTTTTTTTATTTCGTATGAATCGTTTGATTTTAAAATTTTTCCGTATCTAAAAACTTCTGTTTCATCATCTTCTCTTTTATACATTATATTTATCTCGTTTTCATTTACCGGAACGGATGCTACTATAATGCAATTAATGTTTTTACCGTTTTCGTTTTTGATTTCAAATTGTAAGTCTTGTGATATCATTACTTTCTACCATCCTAACGTATTATTCTTATATTATTATATCAAATATATTATTTAGTATCTACTTATATTTAGTATTATTCCAATAGAAACCATACTGATTAAAAGGGATGAACCACCATAAGATAAGAATGGTAATGTGATACCTGTTGTGGGTATAGTACCTGTTACTACTAGAATATTTAGTGTTACTTGAAGAAGTATTCCGAATGATAAACCAAATGTTAAATATTTATAAAATAGATTAGTTTGATTAAGAGATATTTTTATGGAACGATAAAATATTATTGTATATAAAAATAGGACTAGGAATACTCCTACTATTCCGAATTCTTCTGATATAATACTAAATATAAAGTCTGTTTGGGGTTCTGGTAGATAGAAATGTTTTTGAATAGAGTTATTAAAACCGGTACCTAATAAACTTGAAGGACCGATAGCATATAGACTTTGGATTATTTGGAATCCACTACCTAATGGGTCGCTCCATGGGTTTAGGTATGCAGTTATTCTTTTGATACGATATGGTGCTATTATAATTAGTATTACTATACCAATAAGGCCTATAATACCTATTTTTATAAAAAAAGACAGGTTTGGTCCTGATATATAGATTAGGACTATTAGAGTTAATATAATTACCATTGCTGTACCAAAGTCTGGTTCTAACATAATTAGTATGAAGAATAAGATAATAATTATAAATAATGGTAGTAAACCTTTTTTGATATCTTTAATAGTTTTGTTATTATGAGATAAGTATTTTGAGGTATATATTATTAAACCTAACTTAGAGAATTCTGAAGGTTGAATACCTAATGGACCTATACCAAACCAGCTACGAGAACCGTTTCTTACTTTGCCTATTCCTGGTATTAGAACTAATATTAAAAGAATCATACATAAGAATAGAAAATGATTAGAATATTTTTCTAAGTATTGGGGTGGTATTTTGAGTATTACAAATATTACTATAAGACCTATAATGAAAAATATAAATTGAGATCTTACATATTTATATGGATCATTATATTTATATAAAGACCATATATTACTTGAAGAATAGACCATAATTACACCAAATATGATTAATATACAAGTTGATATTAAGAGTACTTTATCTATCTTTTTTATATGTATCACCTATTATAAATATATTTAAATAAAAAGAAAAAAGTAATAGATATTACTTTTTCTTTTTTTTACTAAATAGATTACTTATGAATATTATAAATACTATTATAATTAGAGATAATGTGATAATTATTATGTTTCTAGGTAGTTCTTTTATTGTATATATTTTA
>JAZOOK010000131.1:0-9575 GCA_045654965.1 Candidatus Coprovivens sp.
CCTTCTGGTCTTAAAGTCATATTTCTATCTCCACGATCTATAAAATCATATGTTTCTTTAGATACTATATCTGTTGTATCTCCAACACCTCTATGAAATAATTCAGTACTTTCAAATATTGGAGTACGTATTAAACCATAATTATATCTATCCATCACTTCATCAACAACACGACTTACATATTGCCATTTTTTCATTTGGTCACCATATAAATCATATGTTCCTTTAGGTTTTACTATCATTTTTATCTTCCTTTCTTAAATTAAAAAAAGTACCTAAATATTGTAAGGACGAAACTTAGTTCCGCGGTGCCACCTTACTTTACTTAGGTACTCTCAAATTCTATTTTATCGCTATTAATTGCGTTCTTACTATAAGAAAGCTGTTCTTCATATATCATCCAATAAGGCATTCTCACCATCTAGCCCTCTCTTGTATCTTCACGATATATTACTCGTCTTTCAATAAGAAATCTAAATGTATTTTACTATTCTTTTAATAATTAGTCAACTTTTTCAAAAGCACAAAGCAAGTTTATTATTAACTATCTATTCTAGATATAATAACTTTATCACTATTAGCAGAAATAACTTCTCTAGAAATCGTTATAGTTGGTCTTATACCACGTTCACTAGTAACAGAAGCATTAGATTGATAACCTATATGGTTAAGTGCCCAAACCATTGCACCATTACCATTATATGCCGAACTAGACCACCAATTTTGGCCATTACGTAACCACTCATATTTTGAATTAGCACATGTATGAGTTCCAGTCCATCCATAATTTTCGGGTACATCACAATCTAAAGTACCTAATTCAGCTAACGTAATTAAATTACCAGAAATATTATCACTATTTAATACTCCTTGTAAATAAGACACATATTCATTAACGTAAATCTTAGGATAAGTTGACCACTCTTGTATATCAACTTCTTTAGGTCCTGGAGTATAATCCCAACCACCAGTTTCAGCAAAAACAACAGTAGCATAAGTAGTTCCACTTTGTTGTCTATAATTACTATTTAAAGAATAAGCAGCAAACAAAGTAACATTATTTTCATCAAAATCAATAACATTAAAAATCTCAGTATCATCAATTACAACATAATCACCAACAGCTAAATCAGCAACGCCAAAGCGAGTCCCACCTTTAATAACATTAGATGTTGTTGTTTTAGTAGCTAACATTAAATCAACTAAATCTTCAGTAGCAGCATCATAATAAACTATAATTCTAGAATTAGCTACTGTAGCAACACCATAGAACATACTATTATAAGTAGAAATATCAGGATTATTAATAGTCATTGAAGTAGTAAATTTAGTACTTTTATAACCCGTATAATAAAGAAAATTACCTACATTAGTAGCACTACTAAAATCAAACTGGCTCAAATCCATATCAAAGACAACACTATTATAACCAGTACAATAAAACATACCATACATATTAGTAACATTACTAGTATCAAATCCACTTACATCAAGCGAAAATTCTGGATTGTTATAGCCAGCATTATAAAACATATTATCCATCATAGTAACTTTAGATGTTTTAAATCCACTTACATCAATCTCAAAAACAGAACTATTGTACCCAGCATTATAAAACATATGACTTAAATTAGTAACGTTATCAGTAACAAAATTACTTACATCTAAAGTGAATTCTAAACTATTCTTAGCAGAGTCCATAAACATACCACTCATATTAGTCACTTTACTAGTATCAAAGTTAGATAAATCTAGTTTAAAAACTTTACTACTCTGAGCAACACCTCTAAACATATTAGACATATCAGTAACATTATTTGTAACAAACCCACTTACATCAAGTGTAAAATCAGGATTTAAACGTCCAGTTTCTCTAAACATATGACTCATATTAGTTACTTTAGAAGTAGAAAAATTACTTACATCTAGCGCAAAAGAAGCATTATTATTACCAGCCCCATAAAACATATTAGACATATTAGTTACTTTCTCAGTATTGAATTTACTTACATCTAAGTTAAAAGTTGTACTACTATAACCAGTTCTATAAAACATAGCACTCATATTAGTAACATTACTAGTGTCAAAGCCGCTTACATCTAAAGTAAAAGAAGGATTAGCATATCCGGTATAATAAAACATCTCACTCATATTAGTAACCTTACTAGTATCAAAGCCACTCACATCTAAAGTGAAAACCTTACTACTAAATCCAGCATTATGGAACATACCACTCATAGTAGTAGCATTTTTGGTATCAAAGTCACTTACATCTAAAGAAAATACTGTACTTCTATAACCAGCTATTCTAAACATATTAGTAAAAATAGTAGCCTTACTAGTATCAAATCCACTTACATCTAAATTAAAAATAGTGCTAACATAACCTGTTTGATGAAACATATAAGAAAAATCAGTAACACTACTAGTATCAAAACCACTTACATCCAATGTAAAAGAAGTATTCGAATAACCAGAGTTCCTAAACATACCAGACATATTGGTTACATTTCCAGTATCAAAACCTTTTAGATTAAGTTCAAAAACTGGGCTACTATAACCTGCACTATCAAACATATTAAGCATATCAGTTACATTACTTGTATCAAAACAACTAACATCAAGTTTAAATATAGTACTATTTTTTCCTGCATTAGCAAACATAGAACGCATAGAAGTAGTAAACTTAGTATCTAAAAATTCCAAACCAACTATCGAATCTAAAGAAGTTAAACCACTAAACCAATAAGACATATTAGGATTTGCATATAACTTAAGATTACTTTGAATATAAAGATCATAATAATTAACATCATTATCATTAGATACTACAAAAGCAATAACATCATTTGTTTTATTAACTCCTATGTCCCACTCTTCAATAGCATTTTCGGAAACATTTATTTTATTTTCAAAAATAATATTTTTTATTTTTGTTTTATAGGTTGATGCTCTAAAAAGAGTAGCATCATTAGCGCTAGTAGCTTTTAACATAGCACCCGCTTCAAACTTAGCACCAGTATTAACAGATAGGGCTGTAGATAATAAAGAATACCCTACCGAAACAGATATCACAAAAACAAATAACAAATAGAAATAAAAACGTTTTTTATTTTTGTATTTTATCATCTACATCACCCTTTCTTTTTAATTAATCAATTTATATCAAATACTTTTTTAGAAACAACAACCACAGGTCTTATAGTATTAGCAGAAGAATGTCTATTACCATTTAAAGCACCATCTTCCTCCACTTTCCATAAATCTATATCAGTATGCGGATAAGCAGACTTAGTCCACCAATTTTGACCATTAACAATCCAATCTTTATAAATAGAATCATAACAATTAACCGATGAATTATAATTATAATTTAGATTAACATTACAATTTAAATCATATAACATAGATAACGTAATTAAATCTCCACTTAAATTAACATCATTAGTAATTAACTTCAAATGTTCAACATATTCATTTACATACAACTTAGGAGCAACAGACCATTCTTGAATATCTACATCTTTAGGTCCAGGAGTATATTCCCAACCATTGTTATCAGAAAAATGTACTACACTACTAGAAGTACTAGATTGTCTATAATTTGCATTTAAACCATATTGAGCAAATAATACAAAACTATCATCAGTTATATCTATAACATTAAAATATTCATTTTCTATAGATATGACATCTCCAACTTTTATTGATTCTAAATCAATAATTTTAACACCTTTAAAAACATTTCCAGAACCAGATTTTGTAGCAACCATTTTATCAACTAACTCACTTGTTTCTTCAGTATAATTAAGAACAAATCTAGTACCATCTTGAGTCGCCAAATCATAAAATCCATCAGAATAATTTGTAGTATTAGGATTTCTTATAGTAAAAGTAACATCTAAAACAGTACTTGAATTAGCCATAGAATAGAACATATCAGTCATATTAGTTACCTTACTCGTATCAAAATTACTAATATTCAAATTAAACTTAGAACATCTATCTCCAGTAGATCTAAACATATAACTCATGTCTGTTACATTACTCGTATCGAAATTACTTAAATCCAAAGTTAATTCTTGACTATAATAACCAGCATCTCTAAACATATTACTCATATTAGTTACTTTACTTGTATTAAACGAACTTAAATCTAATTTAAAAACAGCACTATGAGAACCTGTTCCATAAAACATTGAATTCATATCAGTTATTAGACTAGTATTAAAATTGCTTACATCCAAAGTAAAATTTTTCCCATTATAACCAGTATAATTAAACATTCCAACCATATTAGTAACATTGCTTGTATCAAAATTACTTAAATCTAAAGTAAATAAATCACTATGATATCCCGTTCCTCTAAACATAGAACCCATATCAGTAACTTCGCTTGTATCAAAATTACTTAAGTCTAATTCAAAAATTTCACTAGTATAACCTGTGTCAAAAAACATCGAATTCATATTAGTAACGTTACTAGTATCGAAATTGCTCACATCTAATACAAAGTTAGGATTGTTATAACCAGTTCTATAAAACATCGAACTCATACTTGTAACTTTACTTGTATCAAAATTACTTACATCAATTTGAAAAACAGTACTATAATAACCAGTATTTCTAAATAAATATTCCATTTTATCAACATTACTAGTATCAAAATTACTTACATCTAAAGTAAAATTTGTATTGGAAAAACCAGTTGCTTGAAACATATAATTCATATTTGTTACTTTACTAGTATCAAAACCAGATACATCTAAGGTAAAAATATCACTGCTATAACCAGCACGAGAAAACATATAACTCATATTCGTTACGTTACTAGTATCAAAGTTAGATACATCTAAATCAAACACTTTACTAATATATCCAGCATCATAAAACATATGTCCCATATTAGTTACTTTTCCTGTTTCAAAATTAGATACATCTAATGTAAAATCAGTATTACTATAACCTATACGATAAAACATAGCATACATATTTTCAACATTACTAGTATCAAAGTTAGATACATCTAAACTTAAAACTGTACTAGCATTACCCATTTGATAAAACATAGAGTTCATATTATAAGCATTAGAAGTATCAAAACCGCTTACATCTAATACAAAATCCGGATTTGAATACGCAGCTTGCTTAAACATAGCAGAAAAATCAATAACATTACTAGTATCAAAATCACTTACATCGATTTGAATAACTTCACTCATATTACCAGTCTTATAGAACATAGAACCCATATCTTTTACTTTGCTTGTATCAAATCCTGATACATCTAATTCAAAAGCCGGATTATTAGCACCAGTATATCCAAACATATAACGCATATCAGTAACATTACTAGTATCAAAACTCTTTAAATCTAAAGTAAATACAGTACTATTCTCTCCAGTATTTCTGAACATATGGCTCATATTAGTTACGTAACTTGTATCCATTAATTCTAAATTATAAACAGAATCTAAATTAGTAAATCCTCTAAACCAATGTGACATATTAGGATTAGCGTATATCTTAATATTACTTTGGATATAAACATCATAATAACTATTGTTAGTTGTATTCTTTACAACATAAGCAATAACATCATTATTTTTATTAACGCCTATATCCCAACTTTCTATAGCATCATCTGGTATATTAATTTCATCTTCAAAAATTATATTTTTTACTTTAGTTTTATAAGTAGAAGACCAAAAAGCAGTAGTTTCATTATCACTAACAGACTTTAATAAAGCACCTGCTTCAAACTTAGCACCACCGCTTACAAAAGTATTATCATTAACTAAAGAATAACCAATCGATAATAAAAAAGAAAAAACAATAACAACAAAAACAAAAGATTTTTTGTTTAATAATCTAACAAGTTTCATCGTTAATATCACCTTCTTTTCTATTATTTTAAAGTTTTAAATATACATACGTATACTATAACTATAACCACTAGAAATAACATCATCTAGTGAAACAGCAACACCATTCTTTTCTATGACCATAGGACCAGGATAAGAAACAACACTTCCATTACTCTCTTCAAAAGTCACCATACCATTATTAAAACGACTATTATTAACCCATTGTTCCCAAGTCATACCACTTTTAGCACTATATGAAACTCCATTAATAGTAAATGTAATTGTATCACTATTAAAAATATACTTAGGAACTGTAATAACAGGCCTTACACCTCTTGAATCAGTATAACCAATAGGATTTAAAGATCCATCGTTATAAACTAACCATACACGACTCAAATTAGACGGAAACATAGATTTTGTCCACCAATATTGACCGTTAACTAGCCATGATGAATGTAATGAATTAGCACACGTTAAATCACTTGAGGTAACATAATCATCATTAATCGAACATCCTAGTTCCTTAAGTTGAGTCAAAGCAATTAAATCACCTTGAATAGCTTTTGCCCCAGTAACACTTTTTAAAAAATCAACATATCCGTTAACTAATCTTTTAGGATTAGTAGAATAAGTTTGAATATCAATTTCTTTATTTCCGTCTACAATAGTCCACTCTTTAGTATCCGCAAAAGTAAAATTAGCACCACTACTAATTTGTCTAAAATCATTACCAACACCGTATTGGGCTAAAAGAGTCACCGTATCATCATCTACATCAATAACATTAAAATTATCGCCAGCAATAGTAAGTACATCACCAACATTTAAATTAGTAGTATCAGTAGCAATACAATCCTTAAATACATTTGACTTAGTCGACTTAGTAGCAATCATCTTATCAACTAAACTACTAGTTTCTGAAGTATAATAAACCACTATCGAAGACCCAGCAACAGTAGCAGCATCTACAAAAATATTAGTATATGAAGTTACATTAGGATTACTAATAGTAACAGAAAAATTCATTTTAGAACTAGATTTTCCAACAGCTTGAAAAGTAGAAATCATATTAGTAGCTTTACTCGTATCAAATTTTCCTAATTCTAAAGTAAAATCAGTATCATAATAAGCTAAATAATAAAACATAGCACTCATATTAGTAACTTTACTTGTATCAAAATTACTTAAATCCAAAGAGAAAGATTTAGCATTAGTAGCAACAGATCTAAACATATTTTGCATATTAGTAACCTGACTAGTATTAAAACTACTTACATCCATTCTAAAATTTTTATTATTATTACCACAAGATAAAAACATACTTGCCATATTAGTAACATTACTTGTATTAAAATTACTTAATTCTAATTGAAAAACTGTACTTTTATAACCAGCTCCTGCAAACATTGAAGCCATAGTAGTAACTTTACTTGTATCAAATCCGCTTACATCCAACGTAAAATCAGGATCATTATAACCTACATTATTAAACATATAACTCATGTCTGTAACTTTACTTGTATCAAATCCACTTACATCTAAATCGAAAACAGTACTTTTGTATCCTGCATTAGTAAACATATAACTCATATTAGTTACTTTACTTGTATCAAAACCACTTACATCTAAAGTGAAATTAGAATTACTATAACCAACATATCCAAATAAACCAACCATGTTAGTTACATTACTAGTATTAAAATTACTTACATCTAATTCTAAAATCGTACTTTTATATCCTGCATTATAAAACATATAGCTCATATTAGTTACTTTACTAGTATCAAAACCACTTACATCTAAAGTAAAATTAGGATTACTATAACCAGTTTCTCTAAACATATAACTCATATTAGTTACTTTACTAGTATCAAAGTTACTTACGTCTAGTACTAAAACTTCACTATTATAACCAATTTTATAAAACATAGAGTTCATATTAGTAACATTACTAGTATTAAAATTGCTTACATCAACTACAAAATCTGTACTTTTAAAACCTGTTCCAGAAAACATATAACTCATATCAGTAACATTGCTTGTATCTAAATTACTTATATTTAATTCGAATTTATTACTATTATATCCAGTTTCTCTAAACATGTTACCCATATTAGTTACATTTATTGTATTAAATCCACTTAGATCTAATTTCAAAGTTTCACTATTATATCCAGTTTTATAAAACATAGAATTCATATTAGTAACTTCACTTGTATCAAATCCACTTACATCAAGTTGGAAAACTGTACTAGCATTCCCTACATGGTTAAACATATTACTCATGTCAGTAACTTTACTTGTATCAAAACCACTTACATCTAATGTAAATGATGGATTCACAAACCCAGCATAAAAGAACATTCTTCCCATATTAGTTACATTACTCGTATCAAAATTACTTACATCTAATTCAAAAACTTCACTAGAATATCCAGCTTTATAAAACATGGAATCCATATTAGTTACTTTACTTGTATCAAACCCACTTACATCAAGTTGTAAAGTAGTACTACTAAAACCAACACTATTAAACATACTTAACATAGAAGTAACATTAGATGTATCAAAAGAACTTACATCCAAAACAAAATCTTGAGAAGTATAAGCAGTTAAATAAAACATATAATCCATATTAGTAACACTAGAAGTATCCAAACCGCTTAAATTTAAATTAACAGATTCACTTGAATAAGCAAATTGTTGAAACATAGAACTTGTATTAACAACTTTACTTATATCTAAAGAACTTAAATCTATATCAACTACTTTACTATTATATCCAGCCATATAAAACATAGAGTTCATATTAGTTACCAAAGATGAATTTAAATATTCAATACCATTAATAGTTTGTAAATTAGTAAAATTACAAAACCAAAAACTCATATTTTCATTAGCAAATATCTGGTCATTAGCTTGAATATATAAATCATAAAATGAAGTATCAGTAGCATTCTTAGTTACATAAGCAATAACATCTCCGTTTTGATTAACTCCCACATCCCATTGTTCAATAGCACTCTCAGGGACATCAATCGAATTTTGAAAAGTTACATTCTTTATTTTCGATTTATAAGTAGCACTTCTGAAAGCAGAAGAATCATTTTTAGTAGTAGCTTTTAACATAGGAACAGGACTAAAACTAACACCCGTATTAACAGATAAAGCAGTAGATAATAAAGAATAACCTATATTAACTAAAATAACGAAGATAATAATAATTAAAAACAAAGACTTTTTGCGAATTATAAAGTTCTTTTTACTAATCATTACATCACCTTCTTTACTATAAAATACCACTATCATACTATACCTTACATTATATAATATTTTACACTTTATTTCAATCAAACAAAAAAAGAATAATTTCAATTATTCCTTTTTATTTTTTAATTTATTTTGTTGATTTCTCCATTTTCTAGATCTTTCAGTTATTCTATTCTTTTTATCTTTTTTTTCTTTATGTTTTATATCTTTATCTTCTACTATTTCCTCTTTAGTAATAGTAATTTCACATGTTTTAGTTAAATCTACTTTTCTAATCGGAGAAACTTTATATTCCTTTAAATCATCTAACCTAATAATCGTAGTTTTATCTATATCTTCTAATATCTTCTTTTCTTTTCTTCTCTTTTTATTAGCATTTTCTATAGAAGAAATAACTTCATCTACAGGAGAAATAGAGTCTGCTTCTACTCTTAA
>JAZOOK010000132.1:0-7561 GCA_045654965.1 Candidatus Coprovivens sp.
GTAATGGTATTAATTTATTAGCTAATGAGTTTGATGATACTAAGAGAGTTTTACTAGTTAATACTATTGATGTAGAACCATATACTTTTAATAATAGATATTTATTACAAGAGAACTGTAAAAATAGTTTAGAGATTTTAGATAAATTAAGTAATATATTTGGATTTTCTTGTTATATTGTTATTAGTAAATATGATAATAATTTAATTAGTATTCAAGATTTAATTAATAGTTATCCTAGAGTTAATTTAATTATATTAAAAGAAAAATATCCTTATAATAATAGTTTATTTATTAAGAAAAAATATTTAAGTGAATATAGCGATAAAGAAATTATTACATTAGATCTATTAACATTACATAAGTTATATATTGCTTTAAGAGATAAAAGAGTAGTAAATGAAAGATTAGTGACTGTAATATTTAATAATCCTGTTAGATATTATTTGGTTGATACTTATTATGGTGTTTATCTTGAAGAAATGATTGATAGTTTTGTGCCACCATCTTGGGGAGGTAAGAGTGTATATTTAAATAATTTCTTTAGAAAGAATAAATGTGTAAATTTTGATAATTTATCTATGACTGATAATGTAAATACTATATTTGTTTTTGATGATGTATCCGAGTTAACTACAAAATGTATAAAATGTGGTAAGTGTTCTGATATATGTCCTGTTAAAATTAATCCTTTAGATAAAAAATTGGATCCTTCTTGTATTAGATGTGGTTTATGTAATTATGTATGTCCTGCTAATATTAATTTGATTGTGAGGGTGAAGAATGATGAGTAGAAGTAGTAAGATTAAAAATAGAGTATTTAATATTAATTTAACTCATTTACTTTGTTTAGTACCTTTAATATTATTTTCTTATTATAAGAATGGTATTTTAGTTTATAAGGAAAATTATATATCTTTCTTTAGTACATTAGAATATTTGGTAATACCTATTTTAATAGTTGTTATTAGTTATTTGTTTGAAATATATTATTATGTAGGTATTAAAAAAGAAAGAGATTTAAGTAAAGTGGTAAATTCTTTTTCTCCTTATGCTAATCTTTTATGTTATTTGTTATGTGGACCTAGTGATGCACTTTATATAATTGTTCCTTTGATTTTTATAATAGATATTATAATGAAATGTATTGATAAAAAAGTTACAATTAATAGAATAGCGTTATTTAAATGTTTATTGTTTATATTGCTAGCATTAATAGGTAAATATTATAATGCAAATCTACTTGAAAGAATTGATGGAACACAAGTATTTACTTTAACTGAATCTTTTGTAGGGTTTATAGTAGGAGAGATGGGAACGGTAAGTAATTTATTTATATTATTAAGTTTTATAGTATTATTGTTTAATAAATATTATAAGAAGGATATAGCTTTAATTACTTTGGTTACTTATATATTATTTAGTATGTTCTTTGTATTAACTGGTAATATAACTTTTAATGAAGTTTTGGGTAATACATTAAATAATGGTGTTTTATTTAGTATTATATTTGTATTAACTTTAAGTGAAGCTACTCCGATATTAAGAAGTGGTAGAATAATTTATTCAATATTAATTGGTATATTAATTGCTTTCTTTGTTAATATATTTAATATATTTATTGGTATATATTTTGTTATATTAGTGATGAGTTTGATATCTCCATTAATTAATAGACTTAAAATATCAGTTTATAAATAGAATGTCTTTGACATTCTTTTTATATGGACTTTTTAGTAATATGAATATATAATTGTATACGAAATGAACGGGGTGTATTTATGAATGTAAATGATTTTAATTATGAATTACCAGATGAATTAATTGCACAAACTCCATTAAAGGTTAGAGATGCTTCTAGATTATTAGTAATGGATAAAGTATCAGGTGAAGTAGAACACAAACATTTTACTGATATTATTGATTATTTAGATAAAGGTGATGTATTAGTACTTAATGATACTAAGGTTATACCTGCTAGATTAATTGGAATTAAAGAAGAAACTGGTGCAGTTATTGAATTGTTATTATTAAAAGACTTAGGCGAAGATGAATGGGAGTGTTTATCTAAACCTGCTAAGAGATTAAAGGTTGGTACTATTGTATCTTTTGGTGATGGTGTTTTAAAAGCTGAAGTAACTGGTAAGTATGATGAAGGATTAACTCATGTAAAATTAATTTATGATGGGATACTTATGGAAATATTAGATAAATTAGGTACTATGCCACTTCCTCCATATATTCATGAAAAACTAGAAGATAATGATAGATATCAAACGGTTTACGCTAAGAATTTAGGTAGTGCTGCAGCTCCAACTGCTGGATTGCATTTTACTCCTGAATTAATTAGTGAAATAGAAGATAAAGGTATTATTGTTACATATGTTACTTTACATGTAGGATTAGGTACATTTAGACCGGTTGAAGTAGATAATATATTTGATCATCAAATGCATACAGAGTTTTATGTTATGAATGAAGAGACTGCTAATATTTTAAATCTAGCTAAAGAAAAGGGTAGAAGAATTATTGCTGTAGGTACTACTAGTACTAGAACTTTAGAAACAGTTGCTACTAATAATAATGGTAAATTTATTGCTACTACTGGTAATACTAATATATTTATTTATCCTGGATATGAATTTAAAGCTATAGATTGTTTAATAACTAATTTCCATTTACCTAAGAGTACTTTAGTTATGTTAGTTTCTGCTCTATCAAGTAGAGATAATATACTTAGGGCTTATAAGGAAGCAGTTAATGAAAAATATAGATTCTTTAGTTTTGGAGATTCTATGTTTATTACAAATGATTTAAAGAAATAAAAAAAGATTACTGATGTAATCTTTTTATTTTGTTTCAGTCCAAATGCTTAGTTTTTTATCTGGACAAAATCTTGTATGGAATTTCTTTTCTAAAGATAATAATTCTTTATTATAATAACCGAATGCTTCAATAATTCTTTCTTCTACATTAGGCATCATTGATTCTTCTTCATATATTCTTAACATATCTAAGTTAGGATCTGTTACTAAAATGAAGAATGCTAATTGTTCTGTCATAGTGGTAAGTCCTAATAATTTCTTTTGATTAGTAATAGAATATGTTGCAACTTTAGTTCTGTGTTTATCTGGTACTAATGATAACCATGTTTGTGCTTTTTCTACTAGTTCTTCATATCTTTGATCTGATATTGAATCAAAAGAATTAACTAATACTGAATATAGTAAGAAGTTATCTTCGTTATTTTGTCCTACTTCAGTAATTAATTCTCTTTCATTGTAGAATCTTTTGAAGAATAATTCTTCATATTTTAATAATCTTACGTCGAAGAAACCAATTTGTTCTCTTACTGTAGTTTCAAATTCATTTAGAGTTTGACTTCTTTCGGTGAATAGTCTTTCTCTTTCTGCTTCATCTTTAATTCTTGATATTTGTTGAATACTCATGATATTTCTTTTTAAATATTCTTTAAAAGTTATCAATTCTGGATCTGCTACCATTATTAAGTAAGCTAATCTTTCATCGAATGTTTTGATATCCATATGAATATTAGGGTTTGTTAAATATAGTAATGTTCTTTGATATCTATCTAGTTTTGATATACTTCTTTGATGATAATATGAATTATTTTCTTGAGTTATTTCTTTCTTTCGATATATCTTTTTAGCTATTTCAACTAATTGTTCTTCAGACATATCTTGAAATCTTTTTGATTGTTTTTCTTTTTGATAAAATTTAGTTCTGTAATGTTCTATTGGTATGAAACCAGATGACATAGTTATAAGCCCCCTTTTTGCTTGTACGGTTTATTATAAGGTATTTTTATAAAAAAGCAAGGTTTATTTTAGTTAATTGTTATGATATAATCTACTTGATTTTGGAGGTTTTTTTATGAAAATAAAATATAACTTATTAAAAGAAGAAAAAAATACTATGGCAAGACTTGGTACTATTGAAACTAATTATGGTACTTATGAAACTCCAATGTTTATGCCAGTTGGTACTGAAGCTACTGTTAAGACTTTATCTGTTGAAGAATTAAAAGATTGTAAAGCTGGTATTATTTTATCTAATACATATCATTTATGGTTAAGACCAGGAGAAGATATTATTGATAAGGCTGGTGGATTACATGAATTTATGAAATGGGATGGACCTATATTAACTGATAGTGGTGGATTCCAAGTATTTAGTTTAGCTAATCCAAAAGATATTACTGAAGAAGGGGTTAAGTTTAAAAATCATTTGAATGGAGATAATTTATTACTTACTCCTGAAAAGTCTATTGAAATACAAAATAAATTAGATAGTGATATAGCTATGAGTTTTGATGAATGTATTGGATGGCCAGCTACATATGAATATGTTAAACAAAGTGTAGATAGAACATTAAGATGGGCTAAAAGAGGTAAAGATGTATTTAATAATCCTAGACAGTCTTTATTTGGTATAGTACAAGGTGGAGAATATGAAGATTTAAGAAAATATTGTACTGAAGAATTAGTGAAGATGGATTTTGATGGATATTCAGTAGGTGGTACCTCAGTAGGAGAAGATAAACCAACTATGTATAGAATGGTTAATTATGCTACTAAGTATTTACCTAAAGATAAAGTAAGATATTTAATGGGTGTTGGAGATCCTATTGATTTAGTTGAAAATGTATGTAGAGGTATAGATATCTTTGACTGTGTAAGTCCAACTAGATTAGCTAGACATGGTCATGCATTAACTAAATATGGAAAGATAAATATAAAAAATGCTAAATATAAAGAAGATTTTAGCTCTTTAAGCGATTGCTGTGATTGTTATACATGTAAAAAAGGTTATAGTAAGAGTTACTTAAGACATTTAATTGTGGCTAATGAAACTTTAGGGGCTAGATTATTATCTATTCATAATATTAGATATTTAATACATTTAGCTGAAGAATTAAGAAGTGCTATTAAAGAAGATAGATTGTTAGAATATAGAGAACAATTTATAAAAGATTATTATGGTGATAAAGGTCTTCCATATGAAGAAGTACCTATAGATAAAGGTTCTGAATAAGAATCTTTTTTTATTACAAAAATAAAGACAAAATACGAAAAAAATGATATTATAATAATAGGGTAGTGATGATATGACAAAAGATGAATTTAGTGTTAATGAATTAGAACCTGAAAGAAATACAAATGAAGTTGTAGAAGAAACTACTCAAATTGAATATACTGAGGGATCTGATGCTGCTTATTTAAATCAAGGAGCTATGGTTATAGATGATAAGAAACAAGAAGAGTTAATTAGTCAAGAAGTAGAACAAGATGAAAATCAATATCAAGGGCCTACTATAAAAGAAGTGCTTGTTAATAGTGTTAATCCTGATTATCAAGGACCTACTGCTAAAGAGATAGTAGTTAATAGTGTTAAAGTGGATAATACTAAGAAAAAGAATTATGTAGGTTTGTTTGTTTTAATACTTGTGCTTGTTTTAATAGGTATTATTGTAATATTTGAATTATCTAGTGATGATAATGGTAAGAAAAAAGTTAACTATTTAGTTAATACTCCTAAATGGGTAGAAAGCTATAATGATTATTTAAATAAAAAATATAAAGATTTAGTTGCATATAATTTAGCTTTTTTAGATTTAGATTTTGATAATAAACCAGAAGCATTAGTTAACTATATTAAAGATGATGAAACTGTATATGAAGTTGTAGATGCTATAGATGGTAATGAATTTGAGGTAAATGATGTATCTAATGTATTGATGATGTATTCATTTATTAATCAGGATATTAATTGGTATGTAAATTATTCTGATAATGATGTTGATTTAAGATTGATTGATGTAGCTGGTAGATTAGATAATGAATCTAATTATGAATATATATTAAGTGGTGCTGCTTTATCTGATTTTAAAAGTAATCATTTCAATTTATCTTATCAAATTAAATATACTAAGATAAGTTTTAGAACATATGAAAAGAATTTAGCTGAAGCTGTTAAAGTGTATGAAAAAGAAGCAAAGAATATAGACAATATAGTTAATACAACTATAGATAAGTATGCTGAAAATGCGTAGTTGGGGTAGAAAGATTGGTGTGATATTATGGAAGAAAATGTAAATGATGTTAATGTTGAGACACAACCAGTAGAAACTTCTGAAGTTCCTGCTACAGCTGAGGTTACTCCAGAAGTTCAAGATATTGATGGTTTTTCTAATGCTGTTGTGACAGAACCTGTTGTAGAAATGACTGTACAACCTGAGTTTGCTTCTGCTACTACTGATGTTGTTGCTGCTGAAGTTGTACCAACTGAAGTTCCTGTTCAAGGAACTCCTTTAAAACCTAAAAAGAAAGTTAATAAAACATTAATTATAGTATTGATATTTTTAGTTGTTTTTGGTGGAGTTATGTTACTTATGAAAATGGGGGACAATGGAAATGGTAGAAATAACCAACAACAAGGTGAAGAACATACTGAAATAAAAGTTAATACCGGTTCTGATTGGGGAGATAAATATCTTGCTTATATGATGGAATATAAACCAGATTTAAAAAATTATGAAATATCATTTATTGATATAGATTTTAATGAAACTCCTGAAATGTTTGTAAAATACATAGATAATAGTGAAAAAGAGTCGATGATAATTTTATATATTGCTGAAGATGGTTTTGTTTATGAAACAAAATATTATCGTGATTATAGAATTAGACTTATATATTCATTAAAAGATAAGAAATCTAGATGGTATATATTTATAACTACTACTAAACATTATGGTACTTTTACTGAAATAAGTAAGATAATTAATAAAATGGCTTTTGATGCTGATATAAAAGCTACTAATGATTCTTTAATGATAGATTATGGTAAAAAATATTATGATACTGATTATCAACCTATTTTCTATAATATAAAAGAAAATAGTCAAGAACAAGATTTCAAAGACTTCGTATTTAAATATGAAGGTTATAATGAAGATGTTAATGAACTTATTACTAAAACAAATGACAAATATAAAGATTATCAATATGTTGAGGATGAACCTGAACAATTAGATACTATTGGCTTATCAGGTAGAAGTTATAAGTGTGGTACTTATTTAGCTGAAATACCAGATGATTCTGCTACAAATACAGATGCTTATACTGCTGTAATCGTTTTATATGATGATGGTACTATTTCTGTTGATGGTAGATTATATGAATATACTATTGTTTATGATGAAAGCTATCTTGATTTAGATGGATTAGGAAAAGTAGAATTATATTCTAGTAATGTTTTTCGTTATAAAAGTACTCTTTATAATTTTGCTAAATAAAATACTCTTTTAAAGAGTTTTTTTATTTATTCCAATTATTGTACTAGTGATACTTATTATAATTATTATTGCATAGAATATAAATCTTTTTATGGTTAGTTTAAATAAACCGAATGGTATACCTAATAGATATAATATTAATACATAGATTAAACCGGTTTTAAATCCTTCTAGATAGGCTTTCTTTTCAATTGATTTACCTTTTTTAATATTATATATGAATATATAAATAGCTAATGATAT
>JAZOOK010000133.1:0-21498 GCA_045654965.1 Candidatus Coprovivens sp.
GATGATTTATTTAAAGAATATGATTTATTTATGAAGGAAGTAAATGGAAAATAGATAGGTATATCTATTTTTTTTCTTTTATGGTAAAATTATTTTGTAAAGTAGTGTGATAAATATGAAGAAAAATGAAGAAATAAAAGAAGAGGTAATTGCTACTAAAAGAAAAAAGAAAAAAGTAGAATCTGAAGAAAAATTATCTATGACTAGAGAGTTAAAATTTAAAGAATTACAAGACCAAATAGATGAAGAAGAAGCAGATAGAATTGTTGAAGAGGCAATTAGAAAGTCTAAGAAGAAGGTAAAAAAAGAGGAATTAACTTCTGAATTAGAAAAAGAAATAGATGAAATGCTTGAAGTTGAAACTAAGAAATCTAAGAAAAAGAAAAAGATTGAAGTAGAAAAGGTTGAAGAAGAATTAGATCAATTACTTGGAAAAGAAGAAAAAGTTGAAGAAGTTCAAGTAACTGATAATGAAGTGAAAATTACGAAAGTTAATATAGAAGATGATTTATATTTAACTAGTTCATTTAAGCCTTTAAAGAGTAGAATGAAAGTAAGTAAAGTATTTAAATTTATTTTTAAGTTAATATTTACTTTAGCTATTTTAGGAGCATTTATATATTTTATATTGTTACCAGTTTATAAAATGATTGAAGATAGCAAACCTAAAGCTATTTTTGAAAATACAATAGATTATGTTCTAGAACAAATATATACATATATAGATTCCGGTGTAGAACTTAATGAAAATAATTTTGCTTTTGAAGCTATATTTGATATTGATACTAATATAAAAGATAAGGAAATGCTTACTGACAATTCATTTGTTTTTAATTATGATTTAGATACTGATAAAAAGATAAAACAAGCTGTTTTAATGGTTGAAAATGAAGATAAAGTTAGACATGGTTTTACTTATTTAACTCAAGGTAATGTTGGATATACTAAATATAGTACTAGTGATAACTATTTAAAAGTTGGATATGTTGAAAAAGAAGATGAAGTATTAGATAAACTTTATGTTAATAAAGATTATAAGTATTATGTTGAAACTATTGTAAAAAATTTAAAAGATGTTATAAATGAAGAAGATATAGTAGCTAGTAGAGAAGAACTGGAAATAGATGGTTTTACTGTACAAGTAGTTAGAAATTCATTACAACTTAAGAAAACTAAATTAGAAAATTATGAAAATGAATTAAAGAATAAATTACTTAAAGATGAAAAATATCTTAATATAGAAGCTGCTATTTTTAAAAAGACTTTAGAAGAAGTTAAAGATATTTATAAAAAGAAATCTGAATATAAAGATGATTATTCATTAACTATTAATATATATACAACTAAGGGTAATAAATTTGTTGGATTTGATATTGAAATAAATGGTTTTAGAAATTATTATTTTTATAAATATGAAAATAAATTTGAAGCACATGCTAATTTACCTACTGATATAAAATGTATAATTGATAAAAAATGTGAAACTGACACTAGAAAAGTAGTTGATTTAATAGGGACTACTAAAGGTGATGAAACTAAAGTTGATGTATTCTTAGATAATGAAGACATAGGTTCTTTGGAAATTGTTAAGTTTAATACTAAAGAAATTGAATTTGATTTTAATATTATTTTAGATGATATTAGATATCAAGGTGATGCTTATGTATCTTTTGATAAAAAAGATAAAAAAGGTAATGTTAATTTCTCTGTTGATTATGATGAACAATATTTAAAACTTAATATAGAATTTGTTTTTGGTAACATAAGAGATATTGGCATTAGTGAAGAAAGTGAAGTATTAGAATATACTGAAAAGTTAAATAATAAGGAAGTTAATGAATTCTATAAAGTAACTCGTAACTTAGATATGGCTGAAGCTTATGATTACTATGCTGGTTTATTATCTAAGTTTAGGAGAGATAAAAAGGACGAAAGTTCTGAGGCTTAAAGAGTATCTATATACTCTTTTTTTTATAAGTGTTATAATTATTTTATAAAATAAAAAGGAAATAAGACATTTATGTATAATAATATAAGTAGAGGGTGATAATTTTGAGTAAACTTTTAGAAGTTAAAAATTTATGTAAGTATTTTGGTAAGAAACAAGTACTTAAAGATGTCTCCTTTGAGATTAATGAAGGAGAGATATTAGGGTTTATTGGTCCTAATGGTGCTGGTAAGACTACTACAATTAAATTAATACTAGGATTACAAAGAATAGGTTCCGGTAGTATTAGTATTAATGGTTATGATGTAGTTAAAGACTTTAGTAAAGCTATAGAAAATGTAGGAGCTATAGTTGAAAGTCCTGATATGTATATGTATCTAAGTGGTAGAAAGAACTTAGAAATGATTGCACGTATGTATAAAGGGATAGGTAAGGATAGAATAGATGAAGTAATTAAATTAGTAGGATTAGAATCTAGAATAAATGATAAAGTTAGTAAGTATAGTCTTGGTATGAGACAAAGATTAGGTATTGCTGCTGCTTTGATTCATAGACCTAATTTACTTATTTTAGATGAACCTACTAATGGATTAGATCCTGAAGGTATTAAGGAATTAAGAAGTTTACTTAAGTCTTTAGCTAGAAACGATAAAATAGGTATACTTATATCAAGTCATAATTTGTCAGAATTAGAGAGTTTTTGTACAGATGTATGTATGATTAAAAATGGAGAAATTATTGAAACTACAAGCGTTAAAGAAGTAAAAAAGACAGAAGAAACTAGTTATTTAGTTACTTTAGATACTGTTGATGGAATAGAAGAGTATCTTGGTGAAGATGATAGTATAGTAGATAAAAATACTATTAGAGTGTATAAAGATAAGAAAGATATTTCTAGTTTTATAAAATTATTATTAGATAAAGAATATCTGATCTATGAATTTAGATTAGAAACCTTAACTTTAGCAGATGCTTTCTTGAAAAAGGCAGGAGGTAATAAGATTGATTAATCTAGTTAAAAATGAGCTTGTTAAGATTTTTAGTAAGAAGGGTATATATGTATATACTATAATAGTTTTATTTATGTTAGTTTTATCATCTGTCTTAGTTAAGAGTGTAAATACTGAATCAGATGGTTTAAATGATATGTATCTTCAAACATTGGAAAGTAATTTAGAAAGTTATGATTTAAGTAATGAATCAGAACTTCAATGGTATATAGGGGATAGAGTTATTATTGATGTTCATAAAATATCAAAAGGATATAAATTTGAATCTCCTGAAAAATATTATATTGATGAAGTTATTGAACCGATGTTGATGGAAAAATATGAAAAAGAGTATGTTGATAAAGATATAGAGGGTGCTAAATTAGTACAATTAGAAATAGATAAAGAGGTTAATCAATTAAAGAATTTTGATTGGAAAACACAAATACTCGATGAAAAGAAATTATTAGAAGAAGAAGTTAATAATTATGAAGCTTTATTATTGAATGATAAAGATAATGAAGATATTAAGAAAGCAATTGAACAGTTAAATCTTCAATTATGGTGTTTGAATTATAGATTACAAAATAATGTACCTTATTCTTATGGTTCTGATTCTTATAGATTAGAAAGTTATCAAGAATTTGCTGTTCAATATATGAATTTAAAAGATGAAGAGTTGATTACTGATAAATCTGAATTAGCTAAAGCTAGAGAGGTTAAAGCTAATTATGAAATTGCCAAGTATAAATTAGAACATAAATTAGAAGAAAATAGTCAAACTATGATAGAGTTTATTGTATCGAGTTTTGCTTATATAGATGGATTTATTGTATTGGCTATAGTATTGATTTGTGGTTCTATAATTTCTGAAGAATTTAATAAAGGAACTATTAAACAATTACTAACTAAACCATTTAGTAGAAATAAGATATTTACTAGTAAAGTGATAGCTGGATTACTTGCTTGTTTAGTATTCGTTGCTGTGTATGAATTAGTATTTTTATTAGCTAATTGTTATGAGTATGGGGACTTTACTAGTATATTTGGTTCTAGTGTTATTTATGATTATGATTTAGGTAAGGTTAGGGAAGTAAGCGTATTAGGACAATGTTTATATTCGTTTGTTTTTGTATTACCTGCATATTTAATTATATTTGCGATAGTAATGTGTGTTGGTGCTGTAAGTACTAGTTCTGTTACTACGATGATTGCTGGTATTGGTGTGTATTTAGTATCTGATTTATTATCTATGTGGTTTAAACCACAATTACTATCTTATATACCGTTCTATACTTGGGATTTAACGCCATTTATGTATGGAGGTATAAGTAGTAATGTTTATTTTACTTTTGGTAAATCGCTTATTATAGATATATTAACTATAGTTGTATTTATGGTAGTTGCTTATATATTCTTTAAAAGAAAAGATATTAAGAACCAATAAAAAAGATAGACTGATGTCTATCTTTTTATTTGCTATAAAACTTCTCTTTTTGGTTGAGTGTTATTAGCATGTTGTGCTTGAGGTTTATGAGCTGTTGCTTGTTTTACTACTTCTTTTGTAACTAATGTTTCAACCATTTTTTGAGGTTGTCCTACTGATGTAGATCCGCTTTTGTAAGCTTCAAGTATTTCGATAGGAATTGCAAAGATAATAGTATTTGATTGATCTGAACTTAAGTCATTTAATGTAGATAATGTTCTTAAGTGAAGAGCACCAGGTGTTGAAGCCATAAGTTGTGCAGCTTTTGCTAAGTTTTCAGAAGCTTGAACTTCACCTTCAGCTTTAGTGATAACAGCTTGTTTTTCACGTTCAGCTTCAGCAGCTTTAGCAATAACACGTTTCATTTCTTCTGGTAGAGCAACGTCTTTTAATTCAACGTTTTCTACTTTAATACCCCAAGGGTCTGTTGCTTTATCGATAATTGTACAAATTTCAGTACTGATTTTATCTCTTGAACTTAATAATTCATCAAGAGTTACAGAACCAACCGCGTTACGCATTGTAGTTTGAGCTAATTGAGAAACTGCATAACGGAAGTTTTCTACTTGTAATAAAGCTTTACCAGCGTCAAATACACTGAAGTAAATTACAGCATTGATTCTTACTGAAACGTTATCTTTTGTAATTGTTTCTTGTTCAGGAACGTCGATAACTTTTGTTCTGATATCGATTTTACTATAGCTTTGAATAATAGGTAATACTAAACGCCATCCTGGATTTAATACTTTATTAAATTTACCATAGCTGAATAGGATACCTCTTTCATATTCGTTTATTTGTTTAATAGAACTTAATATTACTATTAAAAGAATAACTATTATTACAAACATGTTTTATAAACTCCTTTCTTATTATAATCATATCATAATTATATTAATTTAAATATAATTATTTGATAATTTTTAATGAGTTTATGTTATAATAAATTATAGAATAGGAGTTGGTTGTTGTGGGAATATTTGGAATTAAAAAAGCCAATGAAGAACCTAAGAGTAATAACACATTTATTAATGATGCTGTTATTAATGCTGCTGATTATAGTAATATGCCTAATAATACTGTAGTTGGTTATAATCAATCAACTGATGTAAATAATGGCTTTGATCAAGTTATTATGAATGTAGATCAAAATAATTATAATAGTGGAGAAACTTTTGTTTATTCTCAAGTTAATACTAGTGATTTTAGTAATCAATTTGTTAATAATACAAATAATGAGTCTCTTAATTCAAATTATTATGATCAAAATAATATGTATATGAACCAAGTTGATGGAAATCAACAAGTTTATAATAATGATGTTGTTATGACAGTACCAAATAATTCGGAATTTAGTTCTGCAGATGTTTCACAAGAAGTTGATACAACTGTAATGCCTCAAGATTCACAAGTTATGTTTTCTAATGTTGAATTACCTGCTACTCAAGATTTTAGTACTGTAGAACAAGTTCCTTTTGACAATTCTGCTTTATTTGCATTACCAGCTGGTGCTGTGGTTGAAGAAGAGGTAGTAGAAGAGGAATTGTTAATGCCAGAAGTGTTAGTGGAGGAAGAACCTAAAGTTGTGTTAGATCCTTTGAATAATGCTAATAATCCTATTCCTGTTAATCCGGTTGCTTTACCTGAAGTACCTAAAGTAGAAGAGGTAGTAGAAGAAGAACAACCGTTATTTGATGAAGAGGAAGAAGTAAAGACTAATTTGTTTACTGTTATAAATATGATGGTTGGTGTTATAATAAAACCTGGAACTACTATTTCACAAAATGCTAGACGTTATAAAAGATTCTTTGATGCATTTATTATTACATTTTGGGTAACTATATTATCTTTTGTAATGAGTTTAGCTGGTAGAATTGTAGCTGGATGCTTTTCAAGAACACAAAATGCAATATCTGGTAGTAGTAAAATAGTATTAGATTTTTCTGGTTTATTAGATACTAATAATTATGTTCCTTATTTATTAATTACTTTATTAATTGGATTAGGTGCTATTTTAATAGTAGCTTTAACTTATTATATTGCATCCTTTGTTTGTAGTAAGGGAATTCATATTGGTACATATTTTGCAATTAGTACTTTAGCTTTAGTACCTGTTATTCTATCTTTTACAGTTTTATTTCCAATAATTAGTATTATATCTACTGGTATTGGACTAGCTGTATTGATATTCTCGATAATATATGCTCTCATAATATTATTTAATGGTATTAATGAAGTATTAAAATTTAAATCTAATGATGCTAGAATATTATATAATTCTATTAATATGGCAATTATATTATCTATTATGGTATTTGTATTTAGAACATTATCTACATTAAATATATTAGATATTAGTATGTTAATTTAAGCAAGATTTATTCTTGCTTTTTATTTAGTTTATTTTAGGCACAAAAAAACTACTCAGTAGAGTAGTTAATTTCTTATTGGTGACCCGTACGGGATTTGAACCCATGCATGTATGCGTGAAAGGCATATGTGTTAACCGCTTCACCAACGGGCCATAAATTAAATGGTGGGCCTGGGGGGACTTGAACCTCCGACCTCACGCTTATCAGGCGTGCGCTCTAACCAGCTGAGCTACAAGCCCATTTGTTTTAAGCCTCTTAATTATAACTTGTATTTGTCATTTTTGCAAGTACTTTTTTTAACTTTTTTTAAGTTCTTTTCTTGCTGACTAGTTAAGTATATCAAGTGTTTTTTAAAAATGCAACAAAAAAATGCAAAAAAAAGTAATTTTTTTAAAATTGTGCTATACTATCGGTGAAAAGAGGCGTTTTTATGGTGCTTTTAGTTAATAAAAATCATATTTTTAATGAAAAAGATATAGAAAAATTTGAAATGATTGAGTATGAAAACTATAAAGAACAGTTAATTTTTATTGAAAGTGAGACATTTAAACATTATGAAATGCTTAAAGCTCATTTAAAAATAGATGGTATTATTATTGAAATAGATGATGCTTATAGAAGTTTAGAGAGTCAAGAAAATTTATTTTTGAAGTATATGAATAAATATGGAATGGAATATGCTAGTAAAATAGTTGCTATGCCTGGTACTTCTGAACATCATACTGGACAAGCTATTGATCTTATTATCCAAAAGGATGGTAAATGGATAACTAATAATGAAGATTTGATTTTAGAAACTGATATTTTTGATAAAATACATAAGGTTTTAAAACATTTTGGTTTTATACTTAGATATCCTAAAGGCAAAGAAAATATAACTGGATATCCGTATGAGCCTTGGCATATTAGATATGTTGGGGAAGAAATAGCTATGAATGTAGGAGATAATACTTTAGAAGAGTATTTAGAAAAGTAGGGGATATAATGGGAAAATTGGTTGAGAGTAGTAAACGTATTGAATATTTATGTTCTATGTTTGAAACTATAGAAAGTGAAGCTATAACTCCATTTTTAGTTGAGTGTATATTGGAAAAGATTCTTCCTAAAGATGAAGACGGTCATTTAATGGTTAATTATTTAGTAAAAGAAAAGGGGAGAATACCTGCTATATATTATCCTAAATATAATTCTATTCAAATTTGTATGAGTAGTTTGTTTGATTGGGCTGAACGTAATGGCAATGATTTAGCAGAGAAATATGTTATTGCAGATATTTATAAATTAAAGTTATATTTATTTATGATGGCTGTTATGCATGAAGTAGAACATAGTTATCAATATTTAATTGCTAATGGTAAGATTGAAGCACCTTGTAAAATGATACAAGAAAGTTATAAAGCGTTAACTGAATTAATGATACCTAGGGACTATATTATTCCAAGACCTGTAAAAAAAGTTAGAAGAATGATTTCTTTAGTTAAATATAGAAAAAGAGAAAATGAATTTTTATTAGAAAGAAACGCTCAATTTAATTCATTAGATGATTTAGTTAAGATTGCTAGTTATAATGGAGATGAACAAATAGCAAGTATGTTTATTAATATGAGGGATTTATTTGGTACATCCGGATATACTAACAATGCTGATGGAATGGCTATTAATACATTAAGAGATATATGTATGAGAGATAAAGCAAAAAAATTATCTCATGATTATGAAGATATAGATATGATGGAAAGATATAGATTAGGGCTTCCAATAGATCAAGATACAAGAAAACAAATATTGTCTTTAGGGAAATAAAAAAACTACTCAATTGAGTAGTTTTTAATTTCAAATGGTGGGGCTTTAGGGATTCGAACCCTAGACCCACTGATTAAGAGTCAGTTGCTCTACCAACTGAGCTAAAGCCCCATTTGCTTGGTACGTATTAAATTATACAACATAAAAAAGAAAAATACTAGTATAAAATTAAAAAAGTTTATTGTATAAATAAATAATAAAATATGTTATTATATTTAGGAGGAGTTGGTTACAATGTTTCAAGAACTTGACTACAAATCGAAGTTAGAAGTAATGAAAAAATATTCTAATACTAGTAAGGGAAGAGAATTATCTAAAACTTTAGATAGATTACTTATTGAGTCGATAGTATTATTTGTTTCTACTGTATTTATTATAGGTGCTGTATTTATTGTTGATTGGCCTAAATGGAGTTTAGGCGTAGCTGGTATGACATTGATTGCTGGTATAGTATTTTTTGTAGGACAACTTAAGATAAGACATAAAGAATATAACAAATTTTTAACTCAGTTAAATAAAACTGAAAAAAATAAGTTGACTAAGCGCAAATAATTGGTTATAATTTATTTGTTACCTTGGTTATGGAGCAGTACTCAAGAGGCTGAAGAGGCGCCCCTGCTAAGGGTGTAGGTCGGGTAACTGGCGCGAGAGTTCAAATCTCTCCTGCTCCGCCATCGAGTTAATTAACTACCAAATTATTGGTAGTTTTTTCATGTATAAAAATTGCTTATGTAAACATTTAATAAAATTATATATTTACCTCTTGATAAAATATTCTATATATTGTATATTGTACTCTTGGTTAATTATTACCAAGATAGAAATGATGGATATTTTACTTTGGGGATTGTTTTAATATTCGTTGTTTTTGATTATAAATAATGTTTTTTTACTATAAAATATCGGGTTTTTGAGTTGCTTTTTATAACTTTGAATGTTTTTTGGTAGAGTAAAACATATTAATGTAAATATTGTAAAAACTATTAAATAATAGTTAAAATAACCCTGATAATATGTTAAAATTTTATGGTAGGAGGAATACAAAATGAAAGAAGAATGGAAAGGATTTAAAGAAGGATCATGGTGTAATGAAATCAATGTTAGTGATTTTATTAAAAATAACTATGTAGCTTATAATGGGGATGATAGTTTTTTAGCAAGTAAGTCAGACAAAACTAATAAAGTTTGGAGTAAATGTGAAGACTTGTTAAAAGAAGAACTTGAAAAACATGTATTAGATATAGATACTGATCATATGTCTGGTATTAATGCTTTTGAAGCTGGATATATTGATAAAGAAAATGAAACTATAGTAGGTTTACAAACTGATGCTCCTTTAAAGAGAATAGTTAATCCATATGGTGGAATAAGAATGGTTTATTCATCATTAGAAGCTTATGGATATAAATTAAATGAAGAAGTAGACAAATACTTTAATGAGTTCAGAAAGAGTCATAATCAAGGTGTTTTTGATGCTTATACAAAGGAAATTAGAGCAGCAAGACATGTTGGATTATTAACTGGTTTACCTGATGCTTATGGTCGTGGAAGAATTATAGGTGACTATAGAAGAATAGCTTTATATGGTATTGATTATTTGATGGAATGTAAGAAAAATGACTGGGATAACATGGTTATTGATGTTATGGACGATGAAACAATGCGTTTAAGAGAAGAAATATCAATGCAATATAGAGCATTAGATCAAATTAAGAAGATGGCTGCTAAATATGGTTTTGATATATCTAAACCAGCTACTAATTCTAAAGAAGCAGTACAATGGACTTATTTTGGTTATTTAGCTGCTATTAAAGAAAATAATGGTGCAGCTATGTCTTTAGGTAGAGTAGATTCATTCTTCGATATATATTTTAATAGAGATTTAGAAAATGGAACTATTACTGAAGAAGAAGTACAAGAATTAATAGATCAATTTGTTATTAAATTAAGATTAGCTAGACATTTAAGAACTCCTGAATATGATGAATTGTTTAGTGGAGATCCAACTTGGGTTACTTGTTCAATAGGTGGTGTGACTACTGATGGAAGTAGTATGGTTACTAAGACATCTTATAGATTATTACATACTTTAACTAATTTAGATCCAGCACCAGAACCAAATATGACTGTATTATGGAGTCAAAGTTTACCTAAGAACTTTAAAAAGTATTGTGCTAAGATGAGTATTGTAACTGATTCTATTCAATATGAAAATGATGATGTTATGAGACCTGTTTATGGTGATGACTATACTATTGCTTGTTGTGTTTCCGCAATGAGAAGTGGTAAAGACATGCAATTCTTTGGTGCTCGTTGTAATTTAGCTAAAGCGTTATTATATTCAATCAACGGTGGTGTTGATGAAATGAAACGTGATTTAGTAGTTAAAGGATTCGATAAGATTACTGATGAATATTTAGATTATGAAACAGTTAAAGAAGCTTACTTTAAAATGTTAGAGGTAGTGTGTAAAACTTATAGTGATGCAATGAATATCATTCATTACATGCATGATAAATATGCTTATGAAGCTGGTCAAATGGCTTTACATGATACTAAAGTTGGTAGATTAATGGCTTATGGTGTTGCTGGATTATCAGTAGTAGCTGATTCATTATCTGCAATTAAATATGCTAAAGTTAAACCTATTCGTGATGAAGAGGGTATTGCTATAGATTTTGAAATTGAAGGAGATTTCCCTAAATATGGTAATGATGATGATAGAGTAGATAGCATTGCTGTAGAGGTATTAGAAAAAGTTTATAAAGAACTTGCTTCTCATAAATGTTATAGAAATGCTACTCCAACATTATCAGTACTTACTATTACATCTAATGTAGTTTATGGAACTAAGACTGGATCAACTCCAGATGGTAGAAAAGCTGGTGTAGCATTTGCTCCAGGAGCTAATCCAATGCATGGAAGAGACAATAGTGGTGCTATAGCTTCATTAAATTCAGTAGCTAAGATAAATTATCCTAATTGCTGTAGAGATGGTGTATCTAATACATTTACAGTAATACCTAGTGCTTTAGGTGCTAATGAGGAAGATAGAATTAATAATTTAGTTACATTACTTGATGGATATTTTGTTCAAGATGCTCATCATTTAAATGTTAACGTACTAAATAGAGAAATGTTAATTGATGCAATGGAAAATCCAGATAAATATCCATTATTAACAATAAGAGTTTCTGGATATGCAGTAAGATTTAATAGATTAACTAGAAAACAACAAGAAGAAGTAATATCAAGAACATTCCACGAAAAGGTATAATATGAAAGGTTCTATAGATTCAATTGAAACTTTTGGTTTAGTTGATGGACCTGGTATTCGTACTGTTATATTTCTTAATGGTTGTAGTTTGAGATGCAAATTTTGTCATAACCCTGAAACTTGGAAAATTAAAGAATTAAACTATACTAGTGAAGAAATTGTGGAAAAAGTAAAAAGAAATATACCATATTTTAATAATGGTGGGGGGGTTACTTTTTCCGGTGGAGAACCTTTAATACAATATGATTACCTAGTTAATACTTGTAAATTATTAAAAAATGAGAATATACATATAGCTATTGATACAGCAGGTATTGGTAGTGGAGAATATACAGATTTATTTAATACTATAGATATGGTTTTATTAGATATTAAACATATAGATAGAGAAGGATATATAAATATAACTGGTACTGATAGATATTTAGATTTTATGAATTTTGTTAATCAACTTAATAATACAGATTTAGAAGTTTGGATTAGACAAGTTATAGTACCAGGTATTAATGATAATAGTGATTATATTAAACAATTAGCGCAGTTTATTAAAATTAATATAAATAATGTAACTAGAGTAGATTTTTTACCTTATCATAAGATGGGAGTAGAAAAATATATTAAACTTGGTTTAGAAGATCCTTATAAAGATATACCTGCTATGGATAAAGATAAATGTGATATGTTATATAAAGAATTTTTAGAAGAATTTAAATAATTCTTCTTTTTTTTACGTAAAATAATATATTTTTAACTTAGAAATTTGCATTATTTATCATAATGTGTTAGTTTTAATGTAGATTTGGAAGGAAGTGATACATATGGATAGCAGTAGTCTCCAGTTGAATAATGTTAATTTGTATAGTGGTATTGTTAAACATAGTATTACTTTTTTTGTAATAAATAGATAATAAAACAATACCTATACTATTTTTTCGTGTGAAAAAATCGAATAAAAAACGGTGTTGTTTTTTGTTTGTAAAAAATATAAAAATTAGAAAGAGATGGTGAATAAAATGAAAATAATAACTAATACTAAATTTTATGGAAAACTTTGTTATGTTCAAGTTAAAGATGTTCTATTTTTAGCTAGATATACTGGTAATAAAAGATTAATGCAAGATTATATTAATACTATTAATAATGGTAAAGGTGATAATGAATTTATTAAAGTGAGTGGGGATAGTTATATAAAAGCATTTGAATTATGTGATTATATCATTGATTTTAGTGAATACAGTAGAAAAGATATAGGTATTAATTATTTATCTAATTTAGTTAAAACTAAAGCTTATGCAATGCCTAAAGATGGAAAAGACCAAGAAGGCTTAGATCATCAAATTGATGGGGTAAGAGATATGATTGCATATAAAAGAGGGGATATTGATTTTAAGATACCTTTAGTTTCTGATGGTAAATTTGAAAAGTTAAGTCAAGATAATAAATTATTATTTAGTGGTACTATTATTGATGGATGTTATACTTTAAAAAGAATAGATGGTAAGGATATTAGTGAAGTTGATTATCAAGAATTTTTAAATAATTGTTTAGATAATGTATATAATACTTTATATCCAGGTATAGCTAAAGACGAAAGAGTATGTAATTCTTATACTACAGGTAATATATTAGTTATAAATATGAATAAACCTGTTATTAAGAAAAAGACTGTTGTAGGTAAGATTTTTGCAAAAATAAAGAAGGAAAATTAATTTCCTTCTTTTTAATTATTTTAATACTACATCTGATAACTTAGTAATGAAGTCATTCATTATAGTTAGGTAATTATCTTTGTTGTTTCTTTCTTTATCAGTTAATGTATTCATAGTATTAATTTCTATTAATTCTGCTTTATAGTTATCTACTAAGTCTTTTACACTGTCTGATACTTTATTTTTGTCTGCTACAAGTATTTTATTATATGTTTTATTTTTAAATTTATTTTTAATACTACTTGTTATGTTATTTTCACTACTAATATTTATTACGTTGAATCCATATCTTTCTAAGAATCCTAGTGATGGATGCGCTATTATAATTGTTTCTGATTTACTGTTTATTGCTGCTTCTGCGATATTTCTTAGTTCTGCATCTAATGTAGTTAAATCTTCTTCTAATTTAGCGTAGTTTGCTTCGATTTCTTCAGCAGCATATTTAGATGAACTTAATTCTTCTAAGTCACTTTTAATAGTGTTAGCTAACATTAAATAATTATTTGGATTTAACCATAATTCTTCGATACCATATTTATAATTCATTCCGTATGATACATCAATTATTTGCATTTTTTTATTTTCGTTAATTAATGTTTTAGCTATTTCTTTTTCATTACTTAATCCGTTATATACAAATAAAGTAGTTTCTTTAGCATATTCTTTGATTTGTTTATTTGTTAATTCGTATTTGGAAATATCTACTTCGTTTGGGTAGATACTAGTTATTTCACTATGTTCTCCATATAATCTATCTACTAAGTATTCTACTGGATATACTGTAGTTGTTATATTTGAACCTTCTAAATGGTTTGTATCAAAACAACCTGTTAGTAGAAATACTGATAATATACTTAAAAATGTTAATAATAATTTCTTTTTCATATACGTCCTCCTAAGACTATTTACTTATAATATTTTACTATAAATTATATGTTTTGTAAAACATGTTTTTATTATTGTTTTTTGGTGTAAATACTTGAAAATCCTAGTAAATATGGGGATTGTTTGGTATAATGATTGAGGTGATAGAATATGGATTTCTTAAACAAATTTGGAATTAATATTAAAGATAGAGAATTATTACTTAGAGCATTAACTCATTCTTCTTATTCTAATGAACATAATTGTCCTAATTATGAGAGATTAGAGTTTTTAGGTGATGCTGTGTTACAAATATTAATGAGTGACTATTTATATAATAATATGGAACTTAATGAAGGTGATATGAGTAAGACTAGAGCATCTTATGTGTGTGAGACTGCTTGTGTTAAGTATGCTGAAGCTATTAATTATAAACCATATATTAGAGTTGGACATGGTCAAATAAATAATATTAATGATACTATTGTTGCTGATATATTTGAAGCTATTATGGGATGTATTTATTTAGATCAAGGATTAGATGCTGCTAGATCGTTATTTGAACAAGTTGTTATACCTTGTGTAAAAAATAATAGTATATTCTTGGGAGATTATAAAAGTAAGTTACAAGAACTAGTTCAAACAACTAAAAAATCTTTAGAATATAGATTAATTGGAGAATCAGGACCTGCTCATGATAAAATTTTTGAAGTTGAAGTAGTTATTGATAATATCATATATGGTAGAGGTACTGGTAAATCTAAAAAAGAAGCAGAACAAAAAGCTGCTATGGATGCTTATAATAAACAAGCAAAAGTTTAGGTGATTATATGTATTTGAAGTGTATAAGAGCAACGGGTTTTAAATCGTTTGCTGATAAAACAGAATTAGATATTGATAGAGGTATTACAGGAGTAGTAGGGCCTAATGGCTCTGGTAAAAGTAATATCGTAGATGCTGTAAGATGGGTACTAGGAGAACAATCAGTAAAAGCATTACGTGGTGATGGATCAATGACTGATGTAATATTTGCTGGTTCTAAGACTAGAGGTCCTCAAAGTAGAGCAAGTGTATCTTTAGTATTTGATAATAGTGATCATTACTTAAATAGTGAATTTAATGAACTTGATATAAAAAGAGTGGTTTATAAAACTGGTGAGAATGAATATTATATAAATAATTCTAAAGTAAGACTTAAAGATATTACTAACTTATTCTTAGATAGTGGTGCTGGTAGAGAATCATTTAATATTATTTCTCAAGGTGCTGTTATGGATATAGTTAATAGTAAACCTTATGATAGAAGAGTAATATTTGAAGAAGCTGCTGGTGTTTTAAAATATAAGAAACGTAAAGAAGAATCTTTTAGAAAATTAGAACATACTAATGAAAACTTAGCGAGAGTTAATTTACTTATAGATGAACTTTTAACTACGTTAACTCCTTTAAAAGATCAAAGTGAAAAAGCTAAGAAATACTTAGAATTTAGAGGAGAACTTGAAAGTACTGAGATAGCTTTAATAGCTAGTGATATAGAAAAAATTAATGAAGAATATGTTAAAGTAAAAGATAGAGTAAAATACTTGAATGATGATTTAGAAAAGATTAGTTTAAGTAATAATAGTGATAGTTCTAAAGTAGAACAATTAAAGTTATTAAGTTTAAAACTTGATACTGATATAGAAGATAAAAATAATGTTGTACTTAATTTATCTAGAGAATTAGCAGAATTACAAAGTAAGAAACAAATTACTATTGAAAGACAAAAGTATGAAGTAGATGGTAATGTATTACAAGAAAATATTCTTAATTTAAAAGAAGAAGTACTTAATTTAACTAATACTATAGATAATATAACTAGTGATATTAGTACTTTAAAAGCTGATTTAGAAGTTAAACAATTAAAGAGTATGGAACTTATTAAGTTTAATGAGGAAAAGAAGAGCAAACGTAACAGTACTCAATTAGAGATAAATAATGTAAGTAAAGATATTATGAATCTTAATAATAAGATAGATATATTAAATGATAATATAAATAATGATACTAAGTTACCTTATAGTGTTAAGAATGTTATTAATAATATAAGATTACATGGTATACATGGTGTTTTAGGTAAGTTAATAGATGTACCTGAGAAGTATGTAGTAGCTATAGAAACTAGTTTAGGAGCTAATACTAATGTAGTAGTAGTTAGTGATGAAAAGGCTGCTAAAGAGGCTATTAATTATTTAAAAGAGAATAAATTAGGTAGAGCAACGTTCTTTCCTATGTCTATAATAAAGGCTAGAAATGTAATGTATGAAGATTTATCTAAGATAAAAGATGTAGATGGATATTTAGGTACTGCTGATACATTAGTAAAATATGATGATAAGTATAAAGATATAGTACTTAATCAATTAGGTAATGTTATAGTAGTAGATAATATTGATACATTAAATAAAGTAGGTAAATTAATTCAATATAAATATAAGATTGTATCTTTAGATGGTGAAATATCATATTCTGGTGGTGCTATTACTGGTGGTACAACTAAGAATAGTGGTAGTGTTATAAATCAAAAGTATGAACTTGAAGAATTGAAGAAACAATTAAGTGATAAAAAGAATAGATTAACTACTTTAGAAGAAAGTTATGAAAAGTTAGAAAAAGAATTAGAAAAATCATCTATTAATTTAGAAGATAATCAAAGGGATGTAATATTACTTACTGAACAAGTTAATATGAAAGTAAGTAGATTAAATGAATTACAAAATTCTTATAATATGAAAAATAATGTATTAACTGGAGCTATGAATAAGAGTGAAAATTCATTAGATAAAGAATTAGATGAAATAGTTAATTTATATTATGAAAAAGAAGCTTTAAAGAATCAAGAAACTAAGGAATTAGATAAATTAAAGAGTCAAAGAAGTGATTTAAGTACTCAAATAGCTGAATTAGAAAAAGAATATAGAGAAATGAATAGTCAAATTACAGCTAAACAAAATGAACTTAAATTAGAAGAAATAAAATTAGGTAAGATGGATGTTAAATTAGATAATTTACTTATTAATTTAAGTGAAAATTATTCACTTACTTATGAAAAAGCAAGAATGGAATATACTCTTGATATAGATGAAGAAACTGCTAGATTAACTGTAAATAATTTAAAAGCACAAATTAAAGCTTTAGGTGATGTTAATACTGGTAGTATTGCTGAATATGAAAGATTGAATGAAAGATATACGTTCTTAAGTACTCAAAGAGATGATTTAGAAAGAGCAGTAACTAATTTATTAGGTGTTATTGAAGAGATGGATGAATTAATGAAAGTTAGATTCATAGAAACATTTGAAAAGATTAGTGAAGAATTTAAAGTAGTGTTTAAAAAACTATTTAAGGGTGGAGAAGGTATATTAGAACTTACAGATCCTGAAGATATATTAAATACTGGTATAGAAATATCTGCTTTACCTCCTGGTAAGAAATTGAATTCAATAGCGTTATTATCTGGTGGAGAAAAGACATTAACTGCGATAAGTTTATTATTTGCTATATTAAATGTTAAACCTGTACCATTTGTAATACTTGATGAGGTTGAAGCAGCATTAGATGAAGCTAACGTAGATGCGTTTGGTCATTACTTAGTATCTAAGAAAGATAGAAGTCAATTTATTATAATTACACATAAAAAGAGAACTATGGAATATGCTGATGCATTATATGGTATTACAATGCAAGAGTCTGGTGTATCTAAGTTAGTTAGTGTAAAATTAGAAAATTAGAAAAAAGATAGAGTAATCTATCTTTTTTTATGTTATACTTTCTATAATAGGTGATTGGTTATGAAGTGTTATGATTGTGATACAGAACTTTTAGAAAATTGGAATTATTGTCCTAATTGTAAAAGAAAATTAAGAAAGAATAAAATAGTAGAAGAAGAATTTGTTCCTTGTGATGAAAAGGGGAAATGTCATAATTGTTCTTGTGTACTTGATGATAAATGGAATTTTTGTCCTGTTTGTGGGACTAATGCAGAGTTTTATAGTGATAAAGCTTTTGTAAGTGTTCCTGTTTTAGCTGCTAGTGATGATGTTAATACAACTGTACCAAGTGTTAATGAAGTTCAAATTAAAGAAACTGCTCCAGTTAAAAGATATTGTGCAAATTGTGGTACTGAAGCATTAGAAGAACATGTTTTTTGTGCAATATGTGGTCATTCTTTAGGAGAAAATAAAATGGCTACTGAAGAAAAAACTGAAGAAGCAAAGGATCAAGGAAAAGGATATATAATATGGATTCTAGTGGCTTATTTATCTCCTGTTTTGTGTGGTTATTTAAGTGATATACATGAAATATTTTCTTTAATTGGTGGAGTTGTAGGTTTATTTTCTATTGTTTATGCTAAAGCGACTTATAAAAATAATAAGATTGTAAATATATTCTTTTGGTTATATATTGCTTTAGGTATTCTTGCTATTGCTGCTGGATTGTTAATGGCTTTCTTTGTTGTTGCAGCTTGCAAAGTTTGTATTGGTGAATTAACTGTATGAGGTATGTATATCCGTCAATGTTAATACTATCTATGGTAATGAATATTATCGTGGTTATTATATTATCTAAGAAATTTAAATATAAAAAAGATGAGATTGTTTCAATGTTACTTATTGATACTGTAGGTATTTTAATAGGTGGAGTGTTATATACTTTTATATTTTCTGGAGGATTTGGTTTTTCTTCTTTAGGTGGTTTGTTAGGGGGACTTATCTTTTTAGGAATATATTCTATATTACTTAAGAAAGATTATAAGTATATTTTAAATCTATTTATGCCATCAATTCCTTTAATGTATGCAATAGGTAAGATAGGTTGTTTTGTTGCTGGTTGTTGCCATGGTATTCCATATGATGGGATAGGCCGTATTGTTTATAATAATTCTTTAGTTGCTCCTAAAGGTATTAGTTTATTTCCAGTACAAATAGTTGAAACTATAGTATTTTTAATTATATTTATATGGATTATTTATAAATATTTAAAGAATAATATTAGTTTTATTTTGATTATAAAAGAAATTATTATATGTAGTATTTTTAAGTTTTTATTAGATTTCTTAAGATATGATCATGTTACTAAGATTATAACACCTAATCAAATTATGTGTTTAGTACTTATTGTGGTTGGAATAATTAAGTTATTAAGTTTGAATAAAAAACTTGAGAATAGTGGAGTTAAGTGAAGGGATAGAAATATTCCTTTTTTTATTTTAAAAAAAGGAAATAGGAAGTTTATCTATAATAATATAAGTAGAGGGATAAATTCGACAATATTAATATTATTTAGTTGATATATTCATCTTGGTGAAGAAAGGTGAAGAAGAAAATAATTGTAGTTTTATTGTCTTTAGTTTTGGGAAGTGGTATTGCTTATTTTATATTTACTAGAAGATATGTAGATAGTGATGAGGCTGTTAAAGTTAAGGCTTTTCAGATAGGAGTTTTTACTAATTATGATAATGCGTTAAGGGTAGCTGATAGGAATAATGGTATTGTAGTTAGTGATAATGATGTTTTTAGAGTTTATGTATCTATATTAAGTAGTGAAGAGGCTGTATTAAAGATGATGAAATATTATGATAGTATTGGGCTTAATTACTATTTAAAAGAGATTAGTGTTACACCTGAATTTTTGAATAGTATTAAGAATACAGAGGATTTACTAATTATGAGTAATAGTGATACTTATAATATTATTAATTTAAATGTTTTGAATAAGTATGAGGAGTTATTATGAGTTATTTAATAAAGGAGTTACCAGTATCTGAAAGACCTCGTGAGAGGTTTAAAAAGTATGGTGTAGAAGCTTTATCTAATGAAGAATTACTTAGTATTTTGTTAAGAACTGGTACTAGTAGTAAATCTGTTAAAGACTTGAGTATTGATATATTGAGAAAGATTAATATTAATGATTTAGTTAATTATGATTTTAATAGTTTGAAGAGTATTAAAGGTGTAGGAGAAGTTAAAGCAATTACTATTATAAGTGCTATAGAATTTGGTAAGAGGGCATTAAGTAAAATGGATTTAATAGATCAAATAAAGACTGGTGATGATGTATTTTATTTAGTAAAAGATGAAATGGAAAATAGTTTACAAGAGAAATTTTTAGTAGTCTATTTAGATACTAAGAAGTTTGTTATAAGTAAAAAAGTTATATTTGTTGGTACTGTAAATAGTAGTAGTATTACTCCAAGAGATGTTTTTAGAGAAGCTGTAAAATTAAATTCTGTAGGTATGATATTAGTACATAATCATCCGGCTGGTTCAATATTACCAAGCTATGAGGATGTTTATATGACTAATGAGTTTATAAAATTAGGAAGAATGATGGGAATTTCTGTAATAGATCACATTATTATTGGGAAAAATAATTATTATAGTTTTAGAGAAAGTAATGGTGATTTATTTGTTCAAGAAAAAGTTTCTAATACGTAAAATTATATGTTTTATATGTTTGTTTATTTTATTGAGTGTTATATCTAATATTGTTAGTTATATTAAGTTTAAAGATGATAGATGTGTTTATAATAATTTGTTATTTATTGAAAATGAATTATTAAAAAAAGAACTTGATGAAATTAATAAGTTTAGTATGAGTGAAGGAATTATTACTAAAATTATTATACGTGATATGTATAGTTTTTATGATGAAGTAGTAATTGATTTAGGTGAAGCTGAAGTAAAAGAAAATGATGTAGTTGTAAATAATGAAGGTTTGGTTGGTATAGTTTATAAAGTTGATAAAAATAGAAGTTATGTGAAGTTATTAAGTGGTAATTATAATATATCTGTTAAAGTAGGAGATACTTATGGGAATTTGAATAAAGGTATTATTACTATGATAGATAAATATAGTGAAGTAAAGATAGGTGATAAAGTATATACTTCTGGATTAGATGAAGTATTGGGAGGTATATATGTTGGTGAAGTTATTAGTGTTAAATTAGGTGAAGATAAATTAGGTAAAGAAATAAAGATAAAATATATAGATAATAAATATTTATTTTCA
>JAZOOK010000134.1:0-2550 GCA_045654965.1 Candidatus Coprovivens sp.
TTACATCCTTTAGGATAGTATAATTCGTTTACTTCTACATTAAGTAGTTGTTTTAAAATATTTTTTTCATATTCTGTAGTAACTCTTTTTTCTTTACATTTAGGACATAGTTCTTTAACTAATCTTTGAGATATTATACCGTTTAGATTAGAACCTAATAAATAATTTTCAATATCCATATTTAATAGTGAATCAATTGTTGTATAAGCGTGTTTTGTATATAGGGAAGAGATTACTAATCTTCCTGTTATTGATGCTCTTATAGCATCTCTAGCTATTTCATCATCTATTAAGTTATCTATACATATAACATTAGGATCTTGTAACATTGCGTATTTTAATGCATTTTTATATGTTATTCCTTTATCAGGAGATATTTCTACTTGATTGATATCTGTTAACTTTAATTTTACTGGTTCTTCTATTGAAATGATATTGATAGATTTACTAGCTATTTCTTTTAACATAGAATACATAGTAGTGGTTTTTCCTGATGATGTTGTACCAGTTATTAATATTAAACCTTGAGTATTTTTTACTAATCTTTTAATCTTATCAGTGTCTTCTGGGTTGATTCCCATTTTACTTAGACTTTTAATATTATTTTCATAGTTTGATATATGTAGTACAATTTTTTCTCCATCACAAATAGGTAATGAAGAAACGCTCATATTATGATGTTTTCCTTCTATATCAATGTTTATGATACCTGTTTGAGGATGCATTGTATCAGTAATATTCATGTTAGATAATATTTTTACTCTAGTAGTTATATTTGATTTTACTGATTCTGGTGCTACTGTATATTCTTGTAGACTACCATTTATTCTAAATTTTATTGATAATTCTGTAGAAGTTGGATCGAAATGAATATCAGATGCTTTCATATTTAGTGCATCTATTAATATTTTTTTAACTATACTTACTACAGGTTCTTTTTCATAATCAAATTCTTTTAATGACATGAAGCTCACCTCTTATTATTCTTACTTTATCATTATATCATACTTCTTATGAATTTTATTGCAAATATTTTTAAGATGACTTATAATACACATATATATGTTGAAGAAGAGGAGTACTCTAAGTTCTGATTGTAGAGAATTCGTGGTTGGTGAAAACGAATATCAAGAGTAGAGGAAGGTTGCTTTGGAGTAGAATGCTGTATACAAGGTATTCCGTTAATCGCGTTAAGATATGAGTGTATGAATAAATTCATGAAATAAGGTGGTACCGCGCAATGTCGTCCTTATGTCATGGATTTTTTTTATTAGATGAAAAGGGGAAATATTATGTTGGAGGAGTTTGAAAAGTATATTTCTTCATATAGTTTAGATCAGAGTTATATGAAGTTAAAACACGATCATTCTATACGAGTCATGGAATTGATGGGGAAGTATGCTAAAGAATTAGGTTTTAGTGATGATGATATTCAATTAGCTAAATTAATTGGTTTATTACATGATTTTGGTAGATTTGAACAATATAAGGTATTTGGTAGTGATGTGGATCATAAGACTGTAGATCATGCTGATTATAGTGTTGTTCAGTTATTTGATAAGAATCAAATAGTACATTTTACTGATAGACAAGATTGGTATCCGATAATAGAATTTGCTATTAGGAATCATAATAAAAGATATATACCTTATACAGAAGATGAACGAGTCTTAATGTTTGCTAAGTTAATAAGAGATATAGATAAATTAGATATCGTTTATTTACTTGGGTATTTAGGACAACATTTATATAAAGATGTTAATGCTCCTATAACGGGTGATGTAAGAAATTATGTTATTAATCATGAGACTGTTGATGTAACTAAGTGTATTAATGATAATGATTGGACTACTGCACAATTTGCTTTTGTATTTGATGTAAATAACGACATAATATTAAAAGAGTATAAAGATAATTTAAGTTATCTATTTGATAGAGTTAATAAAGATAGATTTAAAGAAATTTATGAAGAAACAATAAAATATATAGATGAGAGGATTGATTAATATGATGGAAATAGAAACAAAGTATAATCATAGTAAAATTGAAGAAAATAAATATGAAAATTGGAAGAAAGCTGGATACTTTAATAGTGGAGATAAAAGTAAAGATCCATTTTGTATAGTTATACCTCCACCAAATGTTACTGGTAAATTACACTTAGGACATGCAATGGATGTATCTATTCAAGATATTATTATTCGTTATAAAAGATTACAAGGTTTTGATTGTTTATGGTTACCTGGTATGGACCATGCTGCTATTGCAACAGAAGCTAAAGTAGTTAAGAAACTTAAAGATATGGGTATTGATAAATACGAATATGGTAGAGAAAAATTCTTAGAAGCTTGTTGGGATTGGACACATGAATATGGTGGAAATATTAGAGACCAATGGGGTAAAGTAGGTATTTCTGTAGATTATAATAAAGAAAGATTTACTTTAGATGAAGGATTAAATAGAGCTGTTACTAAAGTATTTGTAGATTACTATAATGAAGGTATTATTTATAGAGGAGAAAAGATTATTAACTGGGATCCTCAAGCACAA
>JAZOOK010000135.1:0-3144 GCA_045654965.1 Candidatus Coprovivens sp.
ACAATAATAACAATAATAATTCTTATAATAGAAATCATATCTCTATTAATAATATTTACTAAAAATAATAATGATATTTATAAAGAAACTATTATCCAAGCAAATAGTGATTTCCAAATAAAAATAACTAACGATTATATAAATATTAGATCATCTTCTAATATAGAAGGAGAAGTACTAGGTACAGTAAATAAAGGAGATATATATAATGTTCTTGATATAACAAGTACAGAACGTCACATATGGTATAAAATCAACTATAAAGGTAAAAATGGATATATAGCATCTCCTAAAGATAATCCATATATAGAAGAACTATTTAGTGATAAATTAGTAGTAAATATCTTTTGTACTAAAGATAATAAAGAATGTGGTTATTTAATGGAATTCATACTTAAATATCAAAGAAGTACTGCCAAAGCATTCTTAATCAAATATCAAGACTTAGAAGAAGAAACTACATTACTTGTATATAATGAAGTACTTAATTATTTCGATATAAAAGAATCTATTCCACTATTAGTAATAGGAGATAACAAGATAACTAACTATACTAAAAAATCAGAAAAGAATATCATCGAAGTAATAGAAGAGCAAATGGATAACAAAACTAATATAGTAACTGAAATAAAAAAAGGTAATATAAAAAAAGATTCGTAAGAATCTTTTTTATTTTATAGTATCTATTTTTAAGAAATTAGTATGAGCATCTAATGGGAAACCACCAATAACACAAACTAAATCTCCATCAGTTAAATTAAGAACTTCTTTAGCAGCTTTAGTACCTTCAGATACAATATCATCTGTATCATTATACATAGAAACTAACTTAGTATAAACTCCCCATTTTAAAGCTAACTTACGAGCAATTCTTTCTTCAGTAACAGTAGCTATAATAAATGATTCTGGTCTTAATGAAGATAAATCTAATGCAGTTCTACCAGTTAATGTAGAAGCAACTATAGCTTTAATAGGTAAGTCAGATGAAGCATCAACAGCACATCTAGCAATAGTATTATGTATTGCAGTACCACTTAATCTAAATTCATCTAAGTTATATTTAGTTACTTGTTCAACATTTTCACAAATCTTAGACATAGTTTGAATAGTTTCAATAGGATAATTACCTATAGTAGTTTCATCACTTGTCATGATAGCATCACAACCTGCTATAACAGCATTAGCAACGTCAGTAACTTCAGCATTAGTAGGTCTTATATTAGTTTTCATAGAATACATCATTTGAGTAGCCATGATAACACCTTTACCATAAGCATGACAAGTATCAATCATCATTTGTTGATATAATGGTAAATTTTCTACACCAGTTTCAATACCTAAATCTCCACGAGCAACCATGATATAATCAGAAGCTTCAACTATTTCTTCTAAGTTATCCATTGCATATTGAGTTTCTACTTTAGAAATAATAGGCATATCAGGACGTCCAAATTCCTTACATAATTCTTTAACAGCAATAACATCATCAGCACTGTTAACGAAAGATATAGCTAAATAGTCTCCATCATTTTCACAAGCAAATTTAATATCTTCTCTATCTTTTTCAGAGATGTAAGGAACATCTAGTTTAATACCAGGTAAACAAACACCTCTACGAGATTTAATAGTACCACTATTTTGAATTTCACAAGTAACACCATTATCATCTTTACCAGTAACTATTAATTTATAGAATCCATCATCTACTAATATTGTAGATCCAATTTGTAAAGATTTTAAAACGTTAGGGTAGTTAAGTGTTATTCTTTCCTTAGTTCCATCTTTTCTATCTTCACCATCAGATTCTTCAATTCTAATAGTTTCACCTTTAACTAATTCAATTTTGTCATCAACAAATGAACAAGTTCTTAAATCAGGTCCTTTAGTGTCATATAAAACACCTACATTAGCACCTAACTCTCTATTAGCTCTTTTAACTAATTCAACATCCATTAATCTTTCTTCGATTGTAGCATGAGAGAAGTTAATTCTCGCTACATTCATACCAGCTTCTACTATACCTTTAAAGTTTTCCCAAGTTTGAGTAGAAGGACCAATACTACATATTATTTTGGTTTTTTTCATATATTTTTTATCCCCTTTCAAAACGAACCCACTAATAATAGCATTAATTCCTTATTTTGTCTATATTTTATCATAAAAAAAGTAGATATTACATCTACTATTTAACTATATCCTCAGGATCTAACTCTATATCTCTACGAGTAAGTATTTCATAACCTGTATCTGTAACTAATACAGTATGTTCAAAATGAGCACTATTTTGTTCATCATCAGTAACTATAGTCCAATCATCATCTAACATATAGATATGTGGAGTACCTAGATTTAACATAGGTTCTACAGCAATAACATTACCAGTATGAAGTACTGGACCTCTATGTTCTACACCGAAATTAGGTACATCAGGAGCTAAATGAACTTTATCACCAACACCATGTCCAACTAATTCTCTTACAATACCTAAGTTATATTTGTTAGCAACTTTTTGTACAGCATGACCAATATCACCAACAGAACAACCATCTTTAATAGCATCTAATCCAGCCATTAAAGCCATTTCAGTTCTTTCAAGTAACTTAACATCTCTTGGATTAGCATCTCCAACTATATAGCTCCAAGCAGAATCTCCATGATATCCTTTATAACAAGCCCCAATATCTAACTTAACTATATCACCATTTTTAATAGTTCTAGGCCCTGGTATACCATGTACAACTTCATCATTAATACTTATACATATACATCCTGGAAATCCATACAAACCTTCAAAAGAACAAGTACAACCTTTACTTTCAATAAACTTCTTAGCTAAATCATTTAATTCTTTAGTAGTTATCCCAACTTTTAAAAATTGTTGTAAATATTTATGACATAATCCAACAACTTTACCAGCTTCTCTTAATTTTTCTATTTCATCTTCAGTTCTAGTAACTATCATAAATTCATCCCCAATTCATGTAATATTATAGCACATTTACCAATAATAAGTTATAATATTTATGCAAGGATGTGTAACAATGAAAGCAATAACAATAATATTTTGTATACCTACTATAATAATGTTAATTGCATTACCAGTACCTATATTAAATAATGAAGAATCAACAAATAATAAACAAA
>JAZOOK010000136.1:0-7544 GCA_045654965.1 Candidatus Coprovivens sp.
ATTAAAAAATAGATTAATAGCTATTAGTGATAATTATGATTCTATTATATTTAAAGAAGATGGTATAGAAGTTATATTTGAACCTCATAGTATTAGTAGTTATGATAATGAAATAATAGTAAATATAAATTACGGGAATGTACTTAAATATTTGAATAAAAAATATTTTACTTTAGATAGTTATAATTCAATAAATAGTGATTTTATAGTAAGAGATTATGATAGAATTAGAGATTCTAAATATTTTGAAGGAAAGAAATTAGTAGCTCTAACATTTGATGATGGTCCTGGATATGCTAAGACTGAAAAATTAATTGATGAATTAGAGAAAAGAAATGCAAGAGTTAGTTTCTTTATGTTAGGTGAACTTGCTAATAAACAAAAAGATTTAGTTAAGAAAGCTTATATGAATGGACATACTATTGGTTCTCATACTTATGATCATAAAAATTTAAAAAATTTAAATGAAGAACAATTATTGTTTGAAGTAAATCATACTAATGAAATATTAAGTGATATTATTAATGATAATATAAAATTTATAAGACCACCCTATGGTTCTTATAATAAAGAAATATTAGATAAGACTGATATGGCATTTATATTATGGAATGTTGATACTCTTGATTGGAAACTTAGAGATGCTGAAAAAGTTAGAGATTATATAGTAGAACATGCTAATGATGGAGATATAATATTGTTACATGATATACATAGTACTAGTGTAGATGGAGCTATAATGGCTATTGATATATTAAAAGAACAAGGTTATGAATTTGTTTCTTTAGATGAATTGTTAGTTTATAAGAATATTAATATTCAGACTAGAAATGCTTATAGATTTTTTAAATAAAAAAGATGCTATTTTATAGCATCTTTTATTCTATGTAATACATTTGGTATCCACTATATTTTTTATGACAAGCAGCTCCTGTTATCATAAATCTTGAACCACTTTCCCCCATTGGTTCAAGTTTACCATCCCAACTATCTATGATAAGTAATTCAGATTCTTCTAGGTCTCTTGCATTTTTAACAGTCTTTTTAAAACCTACTACTGTAACATAATGTCTAGATGTTCCTTGTTTATTACCATTTACTTGGATTATAACTGGCTTACCTTGCATTAATTCATTATATACGTTTGCTAGAACTGCACTTTTATCATCATTTTCATAACCATTGAATTTACTAGCATATACATAGTCTAGTGAATCTTTAGCTCTTTTAGATGTATTTCCACTATATAAACTATATGCATGAATATATGAAAATGCTAAACATTTATCTCCATATACTGATCTATCATTTGTTTGTGATATACGGTTACTACTTATTGTATTAAGATAACTTTCAACACTTACTGATGGTTCTATTACCATATAATTTCCGTTTAGTAATGTTGATTCAGATATTGAACCTGTTCCTGGTGAAGATGTTATATCTCCTCCACTACTACCTGATTGTACTTTTACTGGCATTTTACAATATCCATCTTTGTATGTTCCGCCTTTACTACGACAATCTTTTTGTTTATTAAATGCATCTACATTATTTTTAGCAGCACTAATACGTTGTTGATAATCTAACATTGTATCTTCAGTTGCATAATTAGTTACTCCTTGTACAGCTTGCATTGCAGCATTTAAATTTTGATTAGTAGGATTTTTTTCTAAATTTTGAATTTTTTCTTCTACTGGTAGAAGTGTTTCATAATATGTTATTGTTTCTAAATTTAAATTAGTTTCACATAGATTAATTTCATATGATGTATCCCCTATTAAAGATATACAAAAGTTTATTATAGATGGTAATAAAAATATTACTAGACCAGCTATAATCTTTTTTATTGATATTTGGAATACTTCTTTTAAGCCATCATCTTTTCCAGATACAACGGTGTTAAATGTCTTAATCATTATTGTACCTATTATTATTATTGGTACTAATATACATACAATCTTTAAAGCTATTGTTAATATATAGAATACTCTTAGTATATATGGATTAGTACACATATCTATTAAGTTCATTTTTTCACTTCCTATACTTGTAAAGGATTATTATCTATTTCTATGTTAGCTTTATTATTTAACATATATAGTTCATCTAATTCTTTTAGTGTTTTCATTATATTAGAATCTTTTTTATATTTTAAGATTATTTGGAATCTATATATGTTATTTATTTTGAACATAGATGCTGTTGTTGGTCCTAATATAATTGTATCTTTAGATAGATTTTTTTCTAGATGTTTTTTTACCTTAATTATTTCTTTTGATGCTAGGTCATAGTCTTTAGAAGCTATCTTGATACTAGTTAAATAATAATATGGAGGATAGTCTAGTTTATGACGATTAGACATTTCGTAATTATAAAATTTATTGTAGTCATTTTCTTGGACGCATTTTAAAGTAAAGTTATCTGGATTAAATGTTTGGAGGATTACTTCTCCTGGGAGTTCATTTCTACCTGCTCTTCCTGATACTTGAGATAAAAGTGCAAATGTTCTTTCTCCACTACGGAAGTCAGGTATATTTAATGTAGCATCAGCATTTATTACTCCTACTAGTGTTACTAATGGGAAGTTTAAACCTTTTGATATCATTTGAGTACCTAGTAAGATATCGTATTCATGATTTTTAAATCTATTTATTATATCTTCGTGAGCACCTTTGTTACTTGTTGTATCTGCATCCATTCTTATTACTCTGGATTCAGGGAATAGGCTTTTTATTTCTTGTTCTAATTTTTCTGTACCTAGTCCATAATCTGCTAGAGCTTTTTCATTACATTCCGGACATGTTTCTCCTTTAAATACTGTGTATCCACAATAGTGACATCTTAGATTATTAGAAGTTTTATGATATGTAAGCGTTATATCACAGTGAGGACATTTATATGTATATCCACATGATTTACAAGATATTACTGTTGAGTAACCTCTTCTATTTAATAGTAATATAACTTGTTCTTTCTTTAATAATCTATCTTGGATTTTAGATTTTAATGTACTTGAAAAGATTAGATTACGTTTTTTCATTTCGTTAGCCATATCTATTATTTCTATTTTAGGTAGTATGGCATGACCTACACGATTAGGCATTTCTATATACTTATATACTCCTTTAAGGGCTCTAGCCATTGATTCTAGTGATGGAGTTGCACTACCTAATACGATTGGTATGTGATTATACTTAGAACGGAATGTTGCCATATCTAGAGAATGATATCTAGGATTAGAATCTTGTTTATAAGTTTCACTATGTTCTTCATCAATAATTATTAAACCTAGATTAGTAAGTGGCGTGAATATTGCACTACGTGTACCTACTACTATATGGACTTCATCTCTTAGTATTTTTAAGTATTCATCATACTTTTCACCGTTTGATAAACCACTATGGAAGATTGCTACATCGTTACCAAAGTTATCATAAAATTTATTTACTATTTGAGCAGTAAGAGATATTTCTGGTACTAGCATTATAGCTTTTTTACCGTTAGATACTACTCTTTTGATTAGTTCTAAGTATACTTCTGTTTTACCTGAACCAGTAACTCCATGTAATAGATATGTGTCTTCACTATTTAAGTCGATTGTATCTATTGCATTTTGTTGATCTTTACTGAATGTTATTTGATCGACATTTATCTTTTCTTTGTTTAAACGATATATTTGTTCTTGAGTTATTTTAATTAAATCTTCTTCTAGTAAGGCTTCTACTGCTGTAGATGATAATGAGGATTTTAATAGTTTTGGTTCTTGTTTTAAATTATTTAATATTTCTATTTGTTTCTTACGACGAGGATTACTTTCGATATAAGTATCTATTTCGTTAAGTGATTTATTTAATTCTACGTATGTTAAGTATTTTGAATAGTTAGATTTTTGATCTTTTACTTTTAAAGAACTTGGGAGCATTGTTTGATATGCAGTTATTTTAGTACATAATGTTTTACTTTGTAGATATTCTCCTAAACGCATTAATTCTTCATTAAGACAGAAATATTTGTCTACTATATCTACTATTTCTTTTAATTCATATGACTCTTGATAGTCATTTATTATTTTAGTTACGAATCCATTTATTGTATTAGGACCAAATGGTACTAGTACTTTCATTCCTACTTTAATTACTCCTTCTAAATGAGGGGGAATTATGTAAGTAAATGATTTATCTATGGACTTAGCACTATATTCTATTAATACTTCTGCGTACATATGCTCACCTACTAATAGATTATAACATACATATGTTTTTACAAAAAGAAAAAGAGCGTTCTTTTATCGCTCTTAATCTGAAAGTGGCATCATTGATGCGAGTATCACTTTCCCCTTTTTTTTATCTTAGAATTAGACTAAAGAGTCTAATGCTAATTCAATCATATCGTTTAGAGAAGTTTGTCTCTCTTCAGGAGTAACAATCTTATCTGTGAATTTAGAATCTACTGCTGTACACATTACTGCAGCTTCACGATTAAATGTATTTGCTACATGGATTAAACCAAAGCTTTCCATTTCTTCTCCAAGTATTTTTAAATCTTTAGGTGCTCTTGCAATTAATGCTTCGTCTTCAGCATATGGACCGAACACATCAGTTGTCATTAAAGTACCTTTATGTATTTTTAAATTCTTTTCTTTTGCTTTATCATATATTTTATTAACTAGGTTTAATGCTGGTGTTACAGTATGTTCTGTATATCCATTAAATGAGAAAGCGAAGTTTGCTTCTGAATAAACTTTATCTGCTAGGATAATTTCAGGTATTTCAACTTCTGGACTTACAACACCACATGTTCCTATACGAATAATTTTTTGTACATTATAATAATAAATAAGTTCGAATACATATATTCCACAAGAAGGCATTCCCATTCCTGAACCCATTACAGTTACTTTAGTACCTTTATATGTACCAGTAAAACCAAGCATATTTCTTACATCTGTTACTTGTTTAGCATCTTCTAAAAAATTTTCAGCGATGTATTTAGCTCTTAGCGGATCACCAGGAAGTAATACTATCGGTGCAATATCTTCTTTTTTTGCATTCATATGAACCGGTATACTTTGCGGTTTCATTTATGACTCCTCCTCTATGATTACATTATACTACGTTTACATTACAATTATGTCAATAAAAAAAGATGTTTACACATCTTTCGTAAAATATTTACACTTAGTATCTTGACACTACTAGGTCTACTAAAGTTATATCTTTTTCAGTTATATTAACGTTATTTTCTATACCTGTTCCTAGTTTAATATTTGGTTTTACTTCTGGTCCATGGTAGTCAGTTCCACCTGTAGTAATTAGATTAAATTCTTTAGCTAGTTCTTTATAGAATTCTCTTTGTTCTGCATTACCTTTAGAATGAATTACTTCTATTCCTTTTAATCCAAGACTTACTAAATAATTTAATTCATTCTTTAATTCTTTGTTAGTCATCTTTAGAGTAAACGGATGAGCTAGTACTGGTATTCCCCCTGCATCAAGAATTAACTTAATACATTCTTCTTTAGTAATCCACATTTTATACTTACGTACTTTTTCATCTCCTAAGTACTTATCAAATGCTTCGGATACTGATTCTACATATCCATACTTAATCAATAATAATGCTAGTAATGGACGACCTATATTACCTTCTCTATTTAATATAGTATCTATATCTTCTTTAGGTAATTCTATGTTATAGTCTTCCTTTAATTGTTTAACATATAACATAATATTATGTTTAGAATTTTCTTTTAATTCTTTTAACTTTTCATTTAAGTCATTATTCTCTAAATCTATGTTATATCCTAAGATATGCATTTGACCTTTGTCTATTTTAGCACTTAGTTCTACTCCACTATAGATAGTTATTCCTTCATGAGGTAGAGATACTAACTTTTTAGAACCTTCAATATCATCATGATCTGTTATAGCATATACTGTTATATTTTGTTCTTTTGCTAAATTTAATAAATCTGATGGGGTTTTAGTCCCATCAGAATGTGTACTGTGTGTATGTAAATCTATCATAATTCACCTGCTTATTCTTTTTTGTTGCGATATGTTCCCCACCATGCTGGTAATAGATTCTTTAATGTAGTTATTTCTTCTTTATCATAATCTAATAATATTTCAATAGAATCCAAATCACAATTTAACTCTATAAGATAATTCAAACAATCTTCTGTTGGTGGTATTACTTCTTCTAATTCATTTAATATAACCATCTTCTTAAGTACTGTTTCACCTTCGTTAAACATCATTAATATAGCATTTTTTTCAGCATTACTATTTATTGCTGTACTTGATGTTACACTTACTCCATGATAAATATTATCGTTACCTGATAAAATTGTACATACGTGATTTCCATATTCAATAAATGGAGGTACATTTTTTACTTGTATTCTTTTTTTTGCATCTTTATAAAGAGTTGTCCATATTTTATCCATAACTACACCTTCTTCTTAATTATGTATGATAACATATGAATTTATTTTTTACAATTAAGATTAATACGCTCTTGAGTATTCATTTGTAATATAAAACGATTTTTCGCCTTTAGTATTTTCTTCTACTAATACGAAGCGGACCTTCATTGTATTAACTCTTGGTATATCTTTAGTCGGTATTTTTAAGAATATTGCTTCTCTACAACTGCGATGTGTTATATCTTCAAAATCTGACATATCATATATTTTATTATTAATAATTAATTCTTTGACATATATCTTAATATCTTTTCTTCGATTTTCGTTTAAAAAGTCAAAATACAAATATGTGGCATCTTCTGCTGCTATTGTTTTAAAATAACTTACTTCAACATTGTTCTTTATATCTACTCTTATTAGTCCTTTTCGCTCATTAACTATATGTAAGTCATTATTTACTAAAATGTAATATTCTTGATCAACCATTTTAGATACGGGATTCTCTATATCATATATTATTTTTATGTTATTAAAGCCAAACATGTCAAGATCATCTAATTCAGTTTTCTTGACCCTAAATTCATAAGTTGTTGGTTGTTGTTCTCTTTTTGGCAGTCTATTTCCTTCTTCGGTGTAATCAACCCTATCAGATAATTCGAATGTAGGATTAAAGTAGAATCCATCTAATATTAATTGTTTTGCACTCATTGTTATGTATTTGTCCTCGTATGCTATAAGACTTAGCGTAATTAAGAATCCATCTTTATCCTTAGTAATATTAGTAATATTTATACTGCCATTTAATATTTCTGTTGGTACTTGAGATTCATTTATTTTGGGAACTACTAAATCCATTTGCTCTCTAGATGAAGTTGGTTTCTTTTTAGGTTCTTCCTTAGTACTAATCCATGGTATATCTATTTCAGTATGCTTATCTATTAAACTAAATATTAATGTAGTTAAAACACCTAATACAGTTACTACTGAAATAAATATTATTATCGGTAGTAAGATGTTTGGTCTCTTTTTTTCTTCTTCGAATATATCTCTACTTCTATATTTTTTTCGCATAGTCAACACGTCCTTATTATATATATTATTATAACATATCAAA
>JAZOOK010000137.1:0-13372 GCA_045654965.1 Candidatus Coprovivens sp.
TACTTCTGTTATTACTTGTTTGTATATTTATCCTAGTATATTTTTAGATACTTATAATGAAGTATTTACTAATATGGAGATTAAAGGTAAAGTATATAGTCATAGTACTATTACTGATAAGATAGTAATGTTTTTTAAGAATCTTAAGTTGGTTTTTAAAAGAACTAATAAGAAGATGAAGTCTAGAAAAGATAATATGAGATATAGACTTTATAAGAGTAATGTAAAGAGTAAGTATAAGTATAGAAATAAGTTATGTATTTTTGATTATATATTTATTATAGTTAATATAGGGATACTAGTATTTTATATATTGAAGGTGAGATAGTATGAATTATGTTATTGAAATAGCTTATGATGGAAGTAAGTTCTTTGGCTTTCAAAGACTTAATGAAGAGATGAGTGTTCAAAAGGCTTTAGAAGAGGCTTTAACAGTAATTAATAAACAGAGTGTTGAGGTTAAAGGTGCAGGTAGAACTGATAGAGGAGTTCATGCTAATGGTCAATGTGTATCTTTTAAATTAGATGTTAATATAGATTCTAATGGTCTTAAGAGAGCTTTAAATTCCTTACTCAAACCATATATATATGTAAAAGATGTTAGAGAGGTTGATGAAGATTTTCATGCTAGATTTAGTGTTATAAAGAAGAAATATATTTATAAAATTAATTTAGGTGAATTTAATCCTCAAATAGAAGATTATGTATATCAAAGTGAATTTAAGTTAGATGTAGATAAAATGATAGATGTATCTAAGTTATATTTAGGTGTTCATGATTTTCATAACTTTGTATCTGGTGAAAGAGAAGATTCTACCTGTATAGTTTATGATATTAAATTTAGTAAAGATAAAGATATACTTTATATTGAATTTGAAGGTAAGAGTTTTTATAGGTATATGGTTAGAAACTTAGTAGGTATGATGATTGAAGTAGGTAGAGGCAAAGAGGATATATCTAAGGTAAAAGAAATGCTTGAAACTAAAGAAAATATGCCTGGATATACAGCGCCTGCTAGTGGTTTATACTTAGAAAAAATAGAATATTAGTTAAAATCTAAAGAAATGTATCGTAAATTGAAGATTTTATTTGACTTTTTAGATTTAATCCCATATAATTTTAATCGGTACATTTTATTTGTTGGAGTTTGTTAGCCCTGGGAAAGCGAAGCAGATGAAGACAGTGAAAGGAAATTTGATATGAATACATTTATGGAAAAGAAAGAAACTGTAGAACGTAAATGGTATGTTATCGATGCTGAAGGTGTTGCACTAGGTAGACTTGCTTCTAAAGCTGCTGTTGTGTTAAAAGGTAAACATAAACCAACATTTACACCACACATCGATTGTGGAGACTACGTAATCGTAGTAAATGCTGAAAAGGTTAAACTAACTGGAAATAAACTAGAAGATAAGAAATATTATGATCATAGTGGACATCCAGGAGGATTAAGAGAAAGAAACGCTAAAACAATGATCGAAAAATATCCAGAAGAAATGGTTGAAAGAGCTATTAAAGGTATGCTTCCAAAAGGAAGATTAGGAAGACAAATGTACAAAAAATTATTTGTATATGCTGGTCCTGAACATAAACAACAAGCTCAACAACCAACTGAAATGAAAGTTAACTAGGAGGTTTTTAATTTATGGCTAAACAAGTATGGACTGCTACTGGACGTAGAAAACGTTCTGTTGCTCAAGTTAGATTAACTGCTGGTAAAGGTACTATTACTGTTAATGGTAAAGATGTAAATGAATACATGCCTTTTGCAGTATTAGTAATGGATTTAAAACAACCATTAGTTGCAACTGGAAATGAAGATAAATTCGATATTGATGTTACAGTAAGAGGCGGAGGTTTCTCTGGACAAACTGGTGCTATTAGATTAGGTATCACTCGTGCTTTATTAGCATTCGATGCTGATGCAGATCAAAATAGAGAAGACGCTTATAGAAAAGTTCTTAAAGCTCAAGGATTCGTTACTAGAGATCCAAGAAGTAAAGAACGTAAAAAACCAGGTCTTAAGAAAGCAAGACGTGCTCCACAATTCAGTAAACGTTAAGATTTACATATTACAATGTTTCAAGAAGTCAGATATATTTCTGGCTTTTTTCTTTTGTGCTATAATCATTATGGTGATAGTATGGGATTTAAAGAAGATATTTGTGAATTTGAAAAGTTAAATGGTGTATTTGATTACTTGTTAGTTAAGGGAGAGATCCCTGTATTGATTACTGCACCTCATACTATGGAACAATTAAAGAGTGATGGAACAATTAAATATAGTGAACCATTTACTAAAGCTATTGCATTATATTTGAATAAAGTGTGTAGTTCATCTTATTTAATTAAATTAAAAGATACTGGTTTAGATTCAAATAGAGATAATCATGATGAATTTAAGGAAGATCTAGTTAATTTTGTTAAAGATAATGGTGTTAAATTAGTTATTGATTTACATGGTGCTGATCATAATAGAGATTTTGATGTTGAATTTGGTACTATGAATAACTTGACTGTAGATATTACTACTATTAAAGAATTAGAAGAAGCACTTATTCATAATGGAATAGTTAATATAGAATATAATAATCCTTTTAAAGGTGGAGCTATTACACAATATTTATATAATATTAAAGATGTAGAAGTAATACAGTTAGAAATCAATGGAAGATATAGAGATATAAAACATATTGATGATTTAGAAAGATTATGCAAGGCATTGATTTATTTTATTGAAGAATTTGTTAATTATGGAGAATAAACACACTTTGTTGTGTTTTTTATTTGTAAAATATATGACTTAAAAAAAGACTTTACTAAATGTTAGTTGATATATTTTGATATTTTTCATATAATGTTGCTAAGAATGGAAAGGTGTTCTATGGCAAAAAAAGAAAAGAAAAAAGGAAGTAAATTTAAATACTTTATTATATTTTTATTATTTATAGGTGTTGGTGTAGGTTTAGGAATATTCGGAACTACAAAATTCTTAGAGTATAAGAATAATCAAGAGGATACACCAGTTGTTGATGGAGGTCCTATTGATATTACTGATAATGATAAGTATCAAGCGTTGATAGGTGAGTTAAGAGGAATATTAAATGGTAATGCTATATTCTATAGTACTAAAGGTATTCAAGCTACAACGTTAGATAATACTTCTAGATTAAATTTGTTGTATGAATATATTCTTAATAATAAATTAAATACTACTGAACAAATAGATGTAGATTTTATAGGTGCTTCTACTTGTAAAGCTGGAACATTTTTAAAAGATATGTCTACTGATCCTGCTGTTGCAGACAAATGTAGTGTTACACGTATTTCTGTATCTTTATTAAAAGAATTGAATAATCAAATATTTAATGATGAAGTTTTAGATACTAGTGTAACTTTTAGTGTTGGTGTAGATAAGAAATGTGTAGTAGACGTTGAATCTTATGTGTGTGGTAACATTACTAATGTATTTGGATATACTGGTAAGATGGAAAGTATGTTTGATGTAGTAAAGGTTACTAAAGATAATACTGGTGTTATAGAAATTTATGAAAAAGGTTATTTAATAGATAAAAGAAGTAATGTAGATAATCCTACTGATCAATATGATAATTATTACTTACATTCTTCTGATAGTAAAGAATACTATTATGAGCTTAAAAGTGCTGATAATTTAACTTTTAAACATAAATTTAAAACAGTAGATAATGAAAACTATTATTATATAGGTACTGAATTAGTAAAAGAATAACTATTTGTTATTCTTTTTTTATGATAATATATTGTTATATAATACGGAGATTGGTGTTTGTATGAATGACGAAGTATTTGAATTGCCTAAGATAAAGAGTGATTATATTATTGATAATAACATATATGATGAAAGATTAAATAAGGTATTAGATTTAGGTCCTAAAAGGAAGATAAACTATTTTGTTTGTATATTCTTTTTTTTATTAGTTTTTGGAACTATTTTTACTTTTATGTTTGCTGATATAAGATTGAAATCTAACGTTAACTATGTTGATTTAAATAGTTTTGATGTTATTTCTTATGATTCAAGTAAAAATATTGTAGAGTTGTCTATTGAACCGACATCTACTCAAGAAGATTGTAAATTTATTAACGAGTCTGGTGAAGAGATATCAGGAAAGATTGTAGATAATAAATGTCAGTTAAATATAGATGTTGAATTCGGAGAAGTTATATTTACTAATAAATATGATATTAATAGTCGTGCGATAGAAATTACTGATTATGTTGTTGATGTTATTGAAAAAGATATATATTATTTGCCTTTAAATAAAGAAATAGAATTAAGTACTAATGTAATTGCTGTAGGGAATCCGGAATTAAAATGGATTACATTAAGTGAGAATGTACAGATTATTGGTAATAAATTAAAGACTTTAAAAGTAGGTAGAACAATAGTTAGGGCTATGTCTGATAATAGAGTTGTGCATGAAATGGAAGTTGTTGTTACAGATACGATAGTTCAAATGCCAAAACAATTTAATAAAAAGAAAAAATATTTACCTTGTAAAGAGTTTAGTTTAGAAGAATCTAAATTATTGGATGAAATATTAGAGTATAGAATTAATGAAGTTGGATATGGTACAAGAGCAGCAGCGGTAGAAGCAGCAAGATTTTTAACTTTAGAATTTCCTTATAGAATTACTTATTTTTATGAAACAGGTAGATTGAATACTCCTGGTAGAGCTAAAGTTGATGGTGAAGGAAGATATTATCATAAGGGATTATATTTACATACTGATAAATATGATGATTTGGCTTATGTAGGTAATGGTCCTGCTATATGGGGATGTGGATTAAGATGTTATGAAGATGCACCTCCATATTTTAAACCAGGAAATAAGTATCCTAATGGACTTAGTTGTTCTGGATTTGTAACTTGGGTTTTATATAATGCTGGTTTTGATGTTGGTGATATAGGTGCTGGAGAAACGCCATATCCTCATCAATTAACTGATGTTGGTAAATATACATCTTTAACTCCAAGTCTTATTAAATCAGGTAAGATTAAAGTAGGAGATTTATTTAATGTTTGGGGACATATTTCAATATTGGTTGGTGAAGATAGTAAAAATTATTATATAGCTGAGTCATTAGATTTATATGGTGGTGTAGTAATTAATACTTATTCAAAGAAAAATGTTAGAGATACATTTCCATATGTAGTACTAATGGATGAGGTATATAAAGAAAATGGTAATTTAACTGATTTATGGTATTAAAAGAAGAGAAATCTTCTTTTTTTATTGTAAAGTAGTAGTGTATGGAATGTCCTGTTTTTAGCCATATTATTGATATAAAATGGTCATTATTATATAATGATAGTGAGATTTTATGTAATTGGGGATGAAAATTATGGCTGAAACATACATAAGAAAAGCAAAAAATTTAGTAAAGAAAATATTAGGAATGAATTATAATTTAATTCGTTCTGATTTCGATGAAGAAAATTCTAGTAGAGCTTTATCTGAATTATTAGAAATAAAACCAGAATTACTTAATGAAAGAAGTATGGCTGGGAATAGAAGAGATATGAAAGATTTTTATCCTTCTGCTAAGAGAATAGCTGATGCATTTGATTTTTATAGAGTTTATTTACATAAGTATGATGATATATATCCTGATATACCTGAAATAGGTGAATATGATGGATTACATAGTGGTACTCCAATTAAATGGAAACCTTATAAGGGTTGTACTAGAGCTGTTAAAAAATTGCTTAAGAGAAAAAATTTATTTTGGTATCCTAGTACTGGTGGATCTATGTATGCTAGACAAAATTTCTTAGAATATTTAGGGAGAGAAGGGTTTAAACTAGATAAATCAAAAGATTATGATGGTATGGGAATAGACAACATAGTGTTTACCAGTTCTACTACACATGCTTATACTTTGATATGTAATTTATTAGCTAGAGATGAAGATGTTATATTAGTTACTGGACCTAATTATGGTTTTTTTGCTTTAGGGCCTGAGAGATTAAATGCTAGAGTAGAGGTATTGGAACTATCAGAAGATGATGATTGGTATGTTAATAAAGATTCTTTAGCTAAAAGAATAGATGAAATAAATAAAAAGTTAAAGAAAGAATGGGAAGGTAAATTAGATTATGTTCCTAAAGTAGTTGCTTTTTTAAATATGAATCCTCATAATCCTTTGGGAAAAGTTATGAATCATAAGAATAAAGAAATACTTGAAGGTATTGGAGATGTATGTTTAGAAAAGGGAGTCTTTGTAATTGATGATTTAATTTATAGAGACTTAACATTTGATAGAGACGATTTAGCATTACCTTTAGCTACTTATCCTAAGTATTTTAATAATACGATTTCTTTAATGGGGATTTCTAAGGCGTTTGGGTTAGCTTCGTTTAGAGCTGGTGTTATAGTAGCTCCGATTCCTATTTGTAGAGGAATTACTACTCAAATATTTGAAACAATGGATTCTACTCCTGTAGTTCAAGTAGAAAGTGTCGCTGGAGCATTTAATGCTAGTGACAAGAGATATAGAGAATATGATAAATACTTTAAGCCGTTAATGAAAGAGTATGAATATAGATATGAGTTATTTAGAGCAATGGTTGAAGGTATAGATGCTATTAAAGATAAAAAAATAAGAAATAAAATTATTAGAGATATAAAACATTATGAAAAAGATGAATCAGTTAGAAAATTATTGTTTGAAGGTATTCCAAATGTAGAGATAAGAAAAGGTACTACTCCGGAATCTGGTTTCTTTGCAGTTATGGATTTTACTAAGTTAAAGAGTAAGAAATACGGAGATAAAGTTATAGAAAACGATTTTGACATGTTAGAGTATTTCTATATTAAAGGTAAGATACAGTATATTATGGGTGAAAGTATTAACTGGCCATATTCTGATGAATTAATAGGTAGAATAAGTTTTGCATTAACTAAAAAAGCATTAATTAATAATATGAAAATTGTTACTATTAGTGTAAGAGAGTTGAAGTAATATGAAAAATAAATTAAGAAGACTATTGTTTTTGAGTAAAAGATATAGTAATAAGTTGTTTGTTAAGTTTAATAAGAATAAATTTAATAAAAGAATAGCTATTGTATCTTGTGATAAATGGTTAGGTAAAGTTAAGGAAGATGAATTACTTAAGTTTGAATTAAACAAATTGTTTGTTGATGTAGATATAATTTCTTGGCAAGATGAAAGTGTTAATTATGATAAGTATGATGCTGTTATAATTAGATCTTTGTGGGGGTATCAAGATTATATTGAAGAATTTATGGTTTATTTGAATAAAATTAAGAAAAATAAAGTTAATGTATTTAATAGTGTGGATATATTAAAAGATAATTTGAATAAACATGAGCAATTTAAGATTTTGGATAAATATGAAATACCTCATATTGAGACTTTCTTTTTAAAAAATGATGAATTAGATAAAATAAGTAAAATTAGTAAAGAGCATAAAGATTTAGTTGTTAAACCAATTATATCCGGTAGTGGTAATAATACTTTTGTTATTTCTGATACTATAAAGAAAAATAATATTAAGGTTGAAGAAGTTAAGAGTAAATTTATTGGAGTTCTTAATGATATTAATAATTACTTAATGGTACAACCTTTTGTTAAAGAAATTGATGAAGGTGAAATATCAGTTGTACTTATTGATAATAAGATGAGTCATGTTGTAGTTAGAAATACTAGTGTATTTAATGATAAGGGTTCTATTATGGTATTGGGATTAGATACTATGGATGAAGAAATGAAATCTATTGTAGATAAGTGTTCTAATATAAAAGAATATAGTGATGCTTTATATATGAGAGTTGATCTAATTAAAATTGATGATACATATAAGGTAATGGAATTAGAATTGGTTGAACCACAATTATTTTTAGGTTTTAGAAAAACTAAAAAACAATTAGTTAATTTAGCAAAAGTAATAAGAGAGAAGATTTAATTCTTCTTTTTTTATTTTGGAATATTATTAATTATGATAAAGAGTTTTATATTTTTGTTAATAAGTTTAATGTTATTGACAGGTGGTATTGTTTATTCGAGAGAACTTGATAGTAGATTAGTTGGTAAAGTTATTATTTTAGATGCTGGACATGGTGGAAAAGATAGGGGTACAAGTATAGATGGAGTTTATGAAAGTGATATTAATTTATCTATTGTATTACGGCTAAAAAACGCACTTAGTAAACACGGTGTTGACGTTATTTTAACTAGAGATGGAGATTATGATTTGAGTAATCCAAATGTTTCTAGACGTAAAAAGAGTGATTTTGATAATCGTATTAATTTAATTAATAAAAGTGGAGCGGATCTGTATTTGAGTATACATATTAATTTTTTAGCTGATAGTAGATATTATGGTGCACAGGTATTTTATGTTAATGATAATGAGGATTTAGCTAAGTGTATACAGGATGAATTTGTTAGGAAGTTGAATAGTCCTATGAGAGAAAAGAAACTTAATGATTCTATATATATGTATAAGAAGTTGAATATACCAGGAGTACTTATTGAGTGTGGTTTTATTTCAAATGATAGAGAGAGAAATTTATTGGTTAATAGTGATTATCAAGATAAGATTGTGGATTCGATTATTGATGGTTTACTTAAGTATTATTAAAAAAGGAATCTATGTTAGATTCCTTTTAGTATTCAAAATGTCTTAAATATTTATTTTTATCTAATGGTAAACCGGTTGAGTAATCTAGGTTTGGTATATGTTCTAGAATTTCATCAATTGGTTTATTTTCATAAAGTACTTTATTTATTTCTTTTATGATTGTTAAAGATTTCTCTAAAGATATATTGAATAAATCTTGAAACGAATGGTTGTATTTTATTTCTGGTAAACTTGGGTGATTCCATTCTTTTTTTTCTGCATTTAAATAACTTATATTTGGTTTTGTAATGTAAGTACTATAATTTGATATACGTGGTTTATTTTTATTTATTAATAAATCTAATATTTTATATAATGATTTTTTCATACCATATCTATCGTTGATGGCTAATTTATATATTAAACTTGCGTGTTTGATAGATTGTTTATAATAATTACCGATATTTTGTTTATTATAAGTTATTTCGTATACTTTATTTATTGTATCTATTAGATTGTTTGATAATATCGGTTTGCCGATTATTTCTTTTGGTATGTTACATAATCTAAATTCTTTGTTTGTATATTTTTTGTAATATATAGCATCTAAGTGTTTTTCTATGTTAGTGTGTCCGCCTAAATACTTTATTGTATCTTTTTCTTTTTTTCGATATACACCAGTTTTATAGAATATATAAGGGTGACAAGTTGTATCTAGTACATAGTGAGTGATTGTTCCATATAAATACGCTATTAATTCTGGATTGTTTTCTTCGCTATTTTCTTTGATTATTTTTATAATGTTGATTATATAATCTTGAGTTTTATTTCTATGAGCATGATGTCCGAAATCATTGATTTTCTTTTTGTTTTTTCCAAATGTGTAATAGAAAAGATAATCATGACTTTGAGCAAATGTATGATATATGTCTAGTTTATCTTGAATCCTTTTTTGACTTTTTTCTGATAAGTTGTTAAATACTTCCTTAGAAAACATATGATGTGTAATTATAGATGGCATATTATCACTCTTTCTTTTGTAATTATAACATATTGTCAATAGTTAAATATATCATTTCAATAGTTTGCTTAATATGATATAATAATGAGGATAATAGGGTGATGCTAGATGATAAAAACTTTTAAATCAATTGATGAACAAATTGAGATTCTTAAGAGTAAAGGATTAGAAATTGATGATATTAACTATGCTAAGGATGTATTGTTAAGAGAAAATTATTTCTTTTTGAGTGGTTATAGACATTTATTTTTGAAGTCTCAAAAGGATAGAATGTTTATTCCAGGTACTCAATTTAAAGAGTTATATGCTATGTTTAATTTTGATAGACAAATAAGAAATATTTTCTTTAAAAATATTTTAATTGTTGAAAACAATGCAAAGAGTATATTTTCTTATCAATTATCTAAAAAATATGGTATTAAAGAAAAAGATTATTTGAATCCTGTTAACTATGATAGATCTAGCGAGAAATCGAGACAAGTAAATGACTTACTTAAAAAAATTAAAAGACAAATTAGAATTAATGGTGGGCAACACTCTGCAACAATGCACTATACTACAAATTATGGTTATGTTCCTTTTTGGGTAGTTGTTAAAGTATTATCTTTTGGTTTAATATCAGAACTTTATACTATTATGAAGAGAGATGACCAAAAGGATGTTGCTGAAGTATTTGGTGTACCAGTAGAATCGTTAATGGTTTATTTACCTATATTAGCTAATTTTAGAAATCTATGTGCACATGAAGATATTATGTATGATCATAGAACTCAAAGATGTATTGATGATACTAAATATCATGCATATTTAGATGTACCAAGAACTGATGGCGATTATATATATGGTAAAGATGATTTATTTGCTTTGGTAATTATTTTAAAACAGTTATTAAGAGCAGAAGATTTTACTTTATTAATTAATGAATTATCATATGAATTAGATATATTAGATGGTAAGATTGATTCTATTGAAATTGAAAAGATTCTTGATAGAATGGGATTCCCAACTAATTTTAGAGAAATAGCAAGGATGGGTGACTATGGACAACAATCAAACTAGTGTGGTTACTCAACCACCTGTAGTGGCTAATCCACAAATTCCTGTTTCTGCTCCACAAAATAAGCAAGAAACAATAAAAGTAATTAATAGAGGAGTATCTGGTGGGAAGTTAGTTGCTATATTTATAGTTACAGTTATTTTATCTGTATTAATTGGTGCTGGCTCTATGGTATTAGTATTCCATTTTTATCCTGATTTAACAAAAGATAATGTTACTAATGTTACTAGATTAGAAAAAGAAATTAGTATTACTGATGAAGGTATTGCAGATGCTGTTGATAAGATATATGATTCAACAGTTATTGTTAAAACTTATAGAAGAAATCAATTATATGCTACAGGAACTGGATTTGTATATAAGAAAGTAAATGGTATTTATTATTTATTAACTAATTATCATGTTATTCAAGATGGTGATAAGATTGAAGTAGTATTTACTGATAATTCAATTGGTAGCGTTACTGTTAAAGGCGGAGATAAATACTCTGATATAGCTGTATTAACTTATCAAACTGATGATGTATTAGATATAGCAGAAATTGGTAGTAGTGTAGATATGAGAATAGGAGATACTGTTTTTGCAATAGGTTCTCCATTAGATTCTAGTGTATATTCATGGAGTGTTACTAGAGGAGTTTTATCTGGTAAAGATAGAAAAGTAGAAGTTAGTACAAGTAACAGTAGTGCTAATGATTGGATTATGCAAGTATTACAAACTGATGCTGCTATAAATAGTGGTAATTCTGGTGGTCCATTATGTAATAGTAATGGTGCGGTTATAGGTATTAATAATATGAAACTTATAACTAGTGGTGTAGAAGGTATGGGATTTGCAATTCCTATAGAAGAAGCAGCTGCTTATGCTGATGCTATTATTAATGGAAAAAATATTACTAGACCTAAAATGGGTATTGCTATGTCTGATGATCGTAACGGTGTAATGGTTGATAGTGTAACTGCTGGTTCAGCTGCTGCACAAGCTGGTTTACAAAAAGGTGATATAATTATCGCAATTGATAAAGAAAAAATTGTTAATGTTGCATCATTAAGATATACATTATATAAATATGAAGTAGGAGATACTATTACTATTAAGTATTTAAGAAATGGTAAAGAACAAACTACTAATATGAAATTATTTGAATAGAACTGACTTTTTGGTCAGTTTTTATTTTTTGTGTTATAATACATTTGCAATTTGGGGTGAAGTATATGATGAAAGTTGGATTTGTTTCTTTAGGATGTTCTAAGAATTTAGTTGTTACCGAAGAAATAATAGGATTATTTAAAAAAAGAAATTATGAAATAGTAGGGGATCCTGCTGATGCAGAGATATTACTTATTAATACTTGTGGATTTATTGAATCAGCAAAAGAAGAAGGAATTCAAACTATTTTAGAAATGGCTGATTATAAAGAAGATAAATGTAAATATCTAATAGTTACAGGTTGTTTAGTTGAAAGATATGAAGAAGAACTAAGAAAAGAAATGCCTGAAGTAGATTTATTTGTAAGTATTAAAGATTATGATAAGTTGTGGGAAAAGATAGATAATTTAATAAATAAAAATGATGAAGAAGATAAACTATCTTATAAACATAGAGTATTAACTACTGGAGATACAATGGCATATTTAAAGATAGCAGAAGGATGTAGTAATTATTGTACTTATTGTGCTATTCCTTATATTCAAGGTAAATATATATCTAGAAAATATGAAGATATATTAGATGAAGCTAATATGTTAGCTAAAAAAGGTATCCAAGAATTAGTTGTAATTGCACAAGATACTACTAAGTATGGAATAGATTTATATAATGAAGCTAGATTACCTGAATTACTAAATGATTTATGTAAGATAGATGGTATTAAATGGATAAGATTCTTATATAGTTATCCTGAATCTATTACTGATGAATTAATTGAAGTTGTTAAAAATAATGATAAGATATGTAAATATTTTGATTTACCTATTCAACATATATCTGATGATGTATTAAAGAAGATGAATCGTAAGAGTGATGGAAATACTATAAGAAATTTAATTAGTAAATTAAGAAAAGAGATACCTGATGTAATACTTAGAACTACGTTAATTGTTGGTTTCCCTGGAGAAACAGAAGATAACTTTAATGAATTGTGTCAATTTGTTAAAGAAAGTAAATTTGATAGATTGGGTGCGTTTGCTTATAGTGCAGAAGATGGTACACCTGCTGCTAAGTTCCCTAATCAAGTACAAGAAGATATTAAGAATAATAGAAGAGATATTATTATGGAAATTCAACAAGAGGTTAGTTTGAATAATCTAAAGAATAAAGTTGGAAATACTTATGAGTGTATGATTGAAAATATAACTGAGGAAGGAGATTATTATATAGCTAGAAGTTATATGGATGTTCCTTCTGAAGATGGTGTTATCTATGTTAAGTTTAATCCAGAATATATGGTAAATGAGTTTGTTGAGGTTAAAATTACTGATTCAGATGAGTATGACTTATATGGAGAGATAGTTGAATAAAATGAGTGTAAAGGATAAAAGTGTTTTTCTTTTATTCTTTTTTTGTGTGTGATATATTGAAGATGATAGAGGTGATTGGATGGCTACAGAAATAACTAGTAAATCAGAATTAGCAGCTTTAGCTATCAAATTAGATTCTAAATCAA
>JAZOOK010000138.1:0-6449 GCA_045654965.1 Candidatus Coprovivens sp.
TATAGTTTAAGTAAGAAGTTTGAATATAATAATTATAATTTGATGTATGAAATTTTATGTAAGTTATTTAGATCTATAGTTCTTATTATAAGTTATTTCTTTATAGATGATTTAAAAGTAATGATTTATGTATCAGTAGGAGTTATATTACTTGGTTTATTTGTTAATGTAACTAAGATTAAGAAGAAAGATTTTGAATTTGAAGAGTGATTTGTCACTCTTTTTTTGTGACGTAATTTTATATTATACATACAATATAATGAGGTGAACTTATGAAGAAAGTTATTATAGATGCTGGACATGGTGGTAGTGATGGAGGCGCTGTTGGCAATGGAATAGTAGAGAAGGACCTTAATTTAGAAATATCTCAGTATATGAGTAATAGATTAGATGAATTGGGGATAGAAAATACTTTGATTAGGGATAGTGATGTTACTATTGAACCTAATGAAAGAGTGAGAAAAGTTGTTGAACCTTATGGTAGTGGAGATGATGTTTTAGTTATTAGTAATCATATTAATGCTGGTGGAGGACAAGGTTCTGAAATTATATATGCTCTTAGAGATGGTGATACATTTAGTAAAAGAATTGCTACTGAATTAGAAAATAGTGGTAGAGAAGTTAGAAAGTATTATCAAAGAAGATATCCTAGTGATTCTAGTAAGGATTATTATTTTATTCATAGAAATACAGGTGATACTGAAGCGGTAATAGTTGAATATGGATTTTTAGATAATAGTACTGATGCAGGATTATTAAAGAATTATTGGAAAGATTATGCTGAGGCGGTTGTTAAAGCTATTGCAGGATATGTTGGTGTTCCATATAGTTACACTGGACCTATGTTAAATGAAAATTATTATATTGTACAAAGTGGGGATAGTTTATGGAGTATTTCTAAAAGATTTGGATTAAGTGTTGATAAGTTAAAAGATATAAACAATTTAAGTAGTAATTTGTTGAGTATTGGTCAAAAATTATTGATAAAAGATACTAGTAGTAGCGAAGATGTTGGTGTTTATTATACTGTTAAGGCAGGAGATACTTTGTATGGTATTGCTAATGAATATAATTTAACTGTTGATGAACTGAAAAGTATGAATAATTTAACTAATAATAATCTTAGTGTTGGACAAAAATTGTTGGTTAGTGGAACAGGTGATTTTGTAGATGGTGCTGATTATGATACTTATATAGTTAAGAGTGGAGATAATTTATATGCTATAGCTAGAAGATATGGAATTACAGTGGATAAATTAAAAGATATCAACAATCTGTCGAGTAATTTATTAAATATTGGACAAAAGTTATTAGTTCCTAAGAATGATAATAAGAAGTATGTTGTTAAGGCTGGTGATAGTCTTTATAAGATAGCAGGGGAGAATAATACAACAGTTACAGATCTTATTAATTTGAATGATTTGAGTACAACTAATTTAAGTATAGGACAAGTATTGTATTTACCATAGGTAAGTAAATTTCTTGTCTTTTTCTTTTCTTTTTAATTTTTTGTTAAAAAGGTATTGACTTTTATAATTGTTATTAATATAATGTTAGTAAGAAGAGACAAACAGTCTCGAAATATTTGTTAATTTGATATTAACAAAATGATAATAAGTAATAATTGATATATTTTTTGTAATCAGTTATTAACAAAATATTAATAAGAAAAGGAATGGTAAAAATGAAACAAAGAAAAGAAATTAGAGAGATTACTGAAGCAGTATTCTTAATTGACATGAACGTAGGATTTTGTGAGGAAGGGAATTTGGCAGATCCTACTATAAAACATATTGTACCTAATATAATTCCAATTATTAGAGCGGTACTTGAGAAAGGTGAAGGTTACTTCGTAGTTAATGATAAACATACTGATAAAAGTGTAGAACTAAATAGATATGCAGGTCATTGTCATAACGAAAAAGAATCTAGAACAATTAAAGAATTAGCCATATATGAGGAATATGCTACTAGAACTTTTTATAAAAATTCAACTTGTGCATTATTTGCTCCAGGTATGATGGAAATGTTAATGGAAATGGTTAGTCTTAAAACAGTAGTTATAACAGGTTGTTGTACAGATATATGTATTCAAAATTTTGCAATAGCACTTAGAAATTTCTTTGATGAATTAAATATGGATGTAGAAATTATAGTTCCAAAGAATGCAGTAGAAACATTTCATATACCAGAAATACATGATAGAGAAGAAAACAATAAAAGAGCTTATACAGTAATGGAAAATACTGGAATTAAATTAGTAAAAGCAATGAAAGAAGGAAATTAATATGAGAAATTTAACAATGATGACAGATTTTTATGAATTTACAATGAGTCAAGCATACTTTAATGCTGGTAAGAAAGATGAGATAGCAGTATTTGATGCTTTCTTTAGAAAGAATCCATTAGGTGGAGGATATGGAGTAATGGGTGGTGTTGATAGAATCATAGATTTTATTAAAAATGCTCGTTTTAATGAAGAAGATATTACTTATTTAAGAAGTACTTGTCAGTTTACTGAAGACTTTTTAGCATATTTAAAAGGTTTTAAATTTACTGGTAGTATCTCAGCTATACCTGATGGAACTCCAGTATTTGGTAATGAACCAATTGTTACAGTAAAAGCTCCTATTATAGAAGCACAAATTATTGAAACAATTTTATTAAGTTTCTTAAATGCTAACATTTGTTATACAACAGCAGCTACTAGAGTAGTAGAAGCAGCTAATGGTATTGGTGTTATGGAATTTGGTGCAAGACGTGCTATGGGACCAGACGCAGCAGTAGAAGCAAGTAAATGTGCAGTTATAGCTGGATGTATTGGTACAAGTAATGTATTAGCAGGTCAAGAATATGGTGTACCAGTAATGGGAACAATGGCACATAGTTTAGTTACTGAAGCAGATACTGAATATGAAGCATTCTTAAACTATGCTAAAGCTTATCCTAATAATTGTGTATTACTAGTGGATACTTATGATGTATTAAAGAGTGGTGTACCTAATGCTATTAGAGTAGCTAAAGAATACTTAATACCTAATGGATACACACTAAAAGGTATAAGAATAGATAGTGGTGATTTAGCTTATTTAAGTAAAGAAGCTAAAAAGATGTTTGTTCAATCTGGATTACCTGATGTAAAGATTTGCTTATCTAATGGTTTAAATGAAAAAACTATTAAATCTTTAAAGGATCAAGGTGCTGTAATAGATAGTATTGGTCTTGGAGATAATATAGTATTACCAGATAAAGCAAGAGTTGGTGTTGTATATAAGAATGTTGCTGTAGAAAGAAATAGTGAATTTGTATCTAGAATTAAAGTAAGTAATGATGCTGCTAAAGCTATTACTCCTGGATATAAAAAAGTATATAGATTCTATGATAAAGATACTGGATATGCTTTGGGTGATGTTATTGCATTACATGAAGAAAATATTCCATTAGACGAATTTACTTTAATAGATCCATTAAATGAACATAATACTTTAACTATTAAGAATTATAGAGTTAGAGAGTTACAAGTTCCTATATTTGTAGAAGGTGAGTTAGTTTATGAGGATCCTACAATATTAGAAAAACAAGCTTATCATTTAGAAGAAATGAAAACTTTATATCCTGAAGTTAAAAGAACAGAAAATCCTCATGGATACTACATTGATTTAACTAGAAAATTATTAGAACTAAAAAAAGCATTAATATTAGAAGCTAAAGCACAAAAAGTAGAATATGATATTGATATGAAATTACAAAAAAAGATATAATATACATGATGTTTAGGAGTGATAATATGGATACAATAAATAGAGAAAAAATGTTAAAAGCAATAAGAGATTTTAAGATGGTTAATAAGGAATTAATATCTACTTATCAAGAAGGTTATATTGGTAAGAACGTATATCAAGTAACTTTAGCAGATGGTTCAACTCGTAGAGTAGAAGAAATTCTTAAAAGAGGAGTGCCTGGTGATGCTGCTGTTATCATTCCTATAACTACTCTTGGAAATATAGTAATGATAGTACAATCTAGACCTAATATGAAAGAAACAGTTTCAATAGAATTACCGGCTGGTATGGTAGATCCTGGTGAAGATCATCAAGAAACTGCTGTAAGAGAAATGTTAGAAGAAACAGGTTATGAAGCTGAAAATGTATATGAATTAGAATGGCATTATCAAGATCAAGGTTGTAGTGGTGCTATTATTAAGACTTTTGTAGCAGAAGGTTGTAAAAAGAAACAAGATGTAAGACTAGATGAAGGTGAAAGACTTCAATATGTAGAAATGTCTTATGAAGATATTATGAACATGATTAAAAGTAGAGATATTAGTGATGCTAATACAAAGATTGCTATGTATGAATATACTTTAAACAAGAAAGGACTATAAATATGAATAAAAGATTTGGATATGTAAGAGTTGCTGCTGCAGTACCAGAAATAAAAGTAGCTAATGTAGAATTTAATGTAAAAGAGATAGTAAGTGAAATAAAGAAACTTAGTAAAGAAGGAGTACAAGTAGTTGTATTTCCTGAACTAAGTATTACTGGATATACTTGTGGTGATTTATTTAATCAAGATTTCTTAGTAGAGAAGTCTATAGAAGGATTAGAAATTATTGTAAAAGATACTGCTAAGTTAGATATTGTATCTATAGTAGGTATGCCAGTAAGAATAGATAATAAATTATATAATGCTAGTGTAGTAGTAAGTAAAGGTGAAGTACTTGGTATTGTACCTAAGACATATATAGATAGACATGGAGAAGAAGGTAGATGGTTTAGTACAGGTGATACTTTACGTACTAAAGAAATTAACTTATTAGGTAAGACTGTAGTGGTAGGTACTGACCTATTATTTAGAGATAAAGAAGATAAACGTATTACTTTAGGTATTGAAGTGGGAGAAGACTTATGGAATATTAAAAATCCTAGTATAAATTTAGCTTTAGGTGGGGCTACTATAATAGTTAATCCTGCTGCTAGTAATGAATTAATTGGTAAATATGAATATAGAAAGAATTTACTAAAGATTACATCTGCTAAGACTGTATCTGCTTATGTATATGCATCTAGTGGTGTTAATGAATCTACTACTGATTTAGTATATTCTGGATATGCAGGTATTTATGAAAATGGTAAAGAGTTAGTTGAAAATGATAGATTTAATTTTGAAACTAATCATATTATTAAAGATGTGGATATCCAAAGACTTATTAACAATAGAAATAAAGAATTAGATAATTATACTGATAAAGAATATAGAATAGTAGATATTAATATTAAAGATACTAATGATAAATTAGTTAGAACATATGATATTTATCCTTTTGTACCAAGTAAAGAGGAAGAAAGAGATAGTAGATGTGCTGAAATAGTTAATATGTTAGCTTGTGGACTTGCTAAAAGACTTAAACATATTGGTGCTCAAAAATGTGTTATGGGTATTAGTGGAGGTCTAGATAGTACATTAGCATTTCTTGTAGTAATGGAAGCTTATAAAAAGTTAGGTATTAGTAATGATAACTTTATAGGTGTTACAATGCCTGGATTTGGTACTAGTGGTAGAACTTATAATAATGCACTTAACTTGATGAAGAGTTATGGTGTTACTTCAATGGAAGTAAGTATTAAAGATGCTTGTTTACAACATTTTAAAGATATCGGTATTGATCCAGATGATAGAAGTATAGCTTATGAAAATACACAAGCTAGGGAAAGAACTCAAATATTAATGGATATTGCTAATAAAGAAGGTGGATTAGTTATTGGTACTGGTGACTTATCTGAGCTTATATTAGGTTGGTGTACTTATAATGGAGATCATATGAGTATGTACTGTGTAAATGGTAATATTCCTAAGACTTTAGTTAGATATTTAGTTAATTACTTTGGATTAAAAGAAGATAATGAAGAATGTAAGAAAACTATTATGGATATCTTAGATACTCCAATTAGTCCTGAATTGTTACCTCCTACTAAAGATGGTAAGATTGCACAAAAGACTGAAAGTGTAGTTGGTCCTTATGTATTACATGATTTCTTCTTATATCATTTTATGAGATATGGGGCTAGTCCAGAAAAGATAAAATATATTGCATTACAAGTATTTGATGGAATGTATGATGAAGAAACTATTACTAAATGGTTAAAGTTCTTTATTAAAAGATTCTTTACTCAACAATTTAAAAGAAGTTGTTTAACTGATGGACCAAAGGTTGGTACTATAGGAGTATCTCCTAGAGGTGATTTAAGACTTCCTAGCGATGCAGATTTTAGTAATTGGATAGAAATATAGGTCAACTTGAAAAAAACGTTAAAATATGCTATAATGAAATTACTTAAGAGGGAGTAGTTCCATCGAATAGATGTGATAATCCAACTATTTGGGTCAACAAAGGCCTGGATTATATAAATAAATAAGAACAAGACTTTTATGGTAAAACATAAAGGTCT
>JAZOOK010000139.1:0-5225 GCA_045654965.1 Candidatus Coprovivens sp.
AATATCTTTTCCATTTTAATCCTCCTACTTAAATCCTAACACATCTATTTTTATACTTCAAGACTATTGACACAAATTACTTTCAACTAGCTTGAAATATAATTCATTATAATTTGTATCATTATCTTTTCCATAAAAACCAAATGTCTTACTATTCATCTTACTTATATTAAAATACAAGCCACTAATCTTATCATTTTCATCAGTAGTAACGCCTAAATATTCACCACTATCATCAAATGAAAAATCTTTAGTATCCCAAGAAACATAAACACATTTATCTTCATTAAAAGAATTAGTAACTATTAAGTTAGATTTAACACCAACTTTCTCATATGTTAAAGCTAAATCTCCTAAAGAAGTATTGTCTTTTATCAAAGAATATTCAGCACTAAGTACTTTTTTATAAGGTTTTAAAGATGTTACCGTAACAATTACATCAGCACTTAACACATCATTTTCTTCTGCATCCACCACTTCAAAATATAAATTAGCTTCAGCAGGTTTACTAACCCAATCTTTACCATTACTTACACATAATTCTTGAGTTACATTAGTACCATCACTACATCCATATATAACAGATAAAGTAGCTTCCATAGTATCACTATCAGTACCATTAATTAAACATTTCTTAGTAGTATCATCTTCATTTACAGTACATTTAACTTCATATTTAATGTCTACTTCTGAAGCTAAAGCATCATTAGCACTATTAGTTAAACTAAAATATACTTTATCTCCATCCCACATCGTATCTACATGTTTCTTCGTATCAAAAGTTAAATCCTTACTATCAAAGTAAAATCCTTTAGATCCCAAGTAATAATTGAAAACAGCATTGGAAGCATATCTAGCATAAGAAAAACCTCTAGTAACAATTAAACCAATAGTTAATATAATTAATAACATAATTAATTTACGACGTTTATTCTTCATAATTCACCTACTCCCCAATATCTTGCCAACTTCTTATATCTATATCAATATAATCAACTAAATCAGCATAATCTTCATTATTAAACTCCTCAGGGAATCTAATATCTAATCTATAACTATCAGATACCTTACTATCATAAGCCATCTCTTGTACTAAAGAATTACAAACCAATTGATTATCACTATCTCTTCCAAAAGTTTCATCACAATTAAGTATTAATTCTTCTACTTCACCAGTTTTAAACAACTTAATTTCTAGTGGCATTAAATGATAAGTTCTAATAATACATTGATAATTAATATTAACCTGACTAACATTATCATCTACATTATTTGCAACTAAAAATTCAACAGATGTACTATCTCCCGGATTTAAATCAGTAATCGGAACAGATATAGTATTCATCTCCTTTGCATCAAATATAAACTTAGCTATATCTTGATTAGCAAACAAAGATGATTCAGAAGTAAAGAAGGAGTATGTAACACCTACTAAAAGGATATTAAGAATACCAAACAATACTATTAATATAATTCTTTTCTTCACAATACTCCTCCTCTCTCCTATTTAACTATAAATTTTTTCTTTATTAAATCTATTCTCTTATCTCCATCAAATAATTCAAATCTTATTTCATATCCAGTCTTATCCATAATAGATAAATCTAGATTTAAATCTAACTTACTACCAACAACTTTATAACTATAATTAGATACTAACTCTAATTCAGTACTTGAATAATCATCTAAATCAATTAATTCATAATTTTGATCATAAGCAGTTAAATTCTTTTTCTTATAAAGACTAATTCTTACATTAGCATTCTTAAATTCGTTATTAGATAATATTTCAAACGGAATAGTAGCAATCTTTTCATCTTTCACTAATATCTTACTAGTATTATCCATTTCTACATTAAATTCATAATCTAATATTTCTTCATAATCAGAAACAACCGGAATACTTATATTACTATTAGCATAAGTATCACTATATTTACCATCAGGAGAAACAAAAGGTACAATCAGTAAACTATAATCTCCATCAGTTAAATCATAATCATTTTCATAAGTAACAACAGTTAAACTACTAGTTACATCACTTAAATCACTACCTAAATTAATTCTAACTATTCCATCACTATCAGCAAAATAATTAGTATTATTTACTATAAATTCCATATTCTTTAAGTATTTCTTATCTACTATATTGCCTTCACTATCTACTAATTTAACAATAATACCAGTTTTCATATTACTATAATAAGTATCATTAACTACTACATCATTATTAATTAAAGATTCAAAACCATATTTAAAATTAATTACATTAGTAGAATTACTATCATAGTTAATACCATAAATAATACTATTATTAGTAATAGATAATTCACTATTTAATCCATTATATACATAAGTATTTTTTAAACTATCACCTTTAGTAGACATAACTACATTATCTAAAGAATCTCTTAATTCTAGATTAATGTTAAAATTAAAGTCATTATCTACTCTAGCGTGATTAAAATCAATAACTAAACTAATATCTTTACTATTAGTAGCTAAATATGTTAAATCATCAAATAACACTTCACTACTAGTACCAACTAGATTAAATTTATTTAAATCAATAACGTCTTCACTATCATCTTCCACTGTATATGTATAAACTTCATTAAGTTTATGATCTATTAACGTCATTATTGTACCTTTTGGTAATTTATTACTAAACAACAATTTAGAATTATAACCATCAGTATAAGCAATATCATAATCATAACTAAATTTATATGTAACACTAGATCTATCATTAATATGAGCGTTGTCAACCGAAGTATTAAAGTATTCACCAATACTTAATTCTTCCTTAAATCCACCATAAGTTATATATCCTGAATTAATAATACTTTCATGACCATTTGAATCAATAGATTTAACATATACAACATTAGGTCCTCTATTAGTAACTCTAATATTTTCTATATCATCATTCCACTCAACAGTACCCAAATTATCTTTAGCAACAAATATATTAGATACATAATATTGTGTACTATCAACTTCAGAATATTTATCACTAACTTCGATAGATAAACTTGTTTCTTGTTCAATATAATTATTATCTAAAGCTAAACTATATGAATCCCAAGATGTATCACCTAAAGATAACTTAATATCAGGCCCATATAAATCAAATAATAATACATCACTATTAATATAATAATTATAATTATCTTGATCTACTATCTTAATATAAACTATATATTTGCCTTCTAAATCTAAACTAACAATATCATCATAAGTTATCCATTCAGTAATACTTTCAATATCACTTCTATTTAAAGGTGTTTCTCCTGGATAAACATAATAATAAATTTCTTTAAAATTATTGAATCCATTTAAAGGAGTAACATTAAATGCTTTATTTTCAATATACTTAATAGTTCTTAAACTATAACCTAAATCATTCCATGAGTTAACTCCAATATTTAAAGATGCAATAGGATTATTAAGTTCATCTATATAAATAATAGGATAATCTTCATATTCATAAACCCAAACATTATCAGGATTATCAATTAAATAAGTATTATCAACAAATTCACTATATCCTAAAGTTTCTACTAATAAAGTCTTATTAATTTCATTATTAGTTACTATATCTACACTATCTTCTAATGTACCACTTAAAACACTTGTATTATTAATATCATAAGTATTTACAGGACTTACAGTACCAGATACATTACCAAATGTACTACTAGCACTTACTGCATTAAATGTATCATTAACAACTAAAGAATTATTATTAGCAACATTACCAATCAAATTAGTATTAGTACCATTTAAATTACCACTATTATAAGCATTATCAATAACAGTACTGTCATTATTAACTACATTACTAACTAAACCAGATACATTAGTGCCCTTTAAACTACCAGTATTATATGAATTAAGTAAAGATAAATCACTTGCTATACCAAATAATCCACCTACATTAATACCATAAACGTCAGCTTTATTAATTACATTAGTAAAATTACTATCATTAGCAATAGCAACTAACCCACTACTAACTGGATAATTATAAGTATAAGTAACATTCAAATTAGATAATGTTATATCCCCTGAAGTCCATCTATTACTCATAGAAAGCGGAACTTGAGTAGAACCTGCATTCAAATTAATTTGAAAATCACCAGGATTAACACTTTGATTATTAATAGTTAACGCTTGAGTTCCATTAGAAAAAGCATAATTACCGCTAAATACAACAGAATCAAACTGATAACCGATATAATTAGGAATAGAAACATTTCTACTAAAAGTACTAAAGAATCCTTTATTTACAGTAAAGCCTTCCAAACTAACATCTAAAGTTTGAGTTAATGTACTTCCAGTACCTACAACAATACCATCTACAGATACATTGTTAACTTCCCCATAATTAACATTATTAGCAAGAATAGCCGAAGAACTACCTCCATATACTAAAGAGTTCTTAAAATAAACATTCTCTACTGTACCAGATAAATTATTAAATAAAGCTAATTCACTAGTATCTTCAGTTAAATACAAACCATAAATAGTATGATAATCACCATCAAAATATCCCTTAAAGTTACTAATTTTATCAAATACATTAATAGTAGAAATTATATTACCTGATAAATTAGCATTATCATAAACATTCCCATTATACATACCTAAATAAAATAAAGTATCATTTAAAGTATATGTTCTATTAGTACCATCATATCCAAAAGTACCATTATTTAAAACTATATGATTACTTAACTTAAAATAATAACCTGCATAACCAGTATCATCTATACTAGACGCAAAGTAAGCAAATTCAGAAGCATTAGAAATTATATAAGGATCTTCTTCAGTTCCTGTTCCATCATTAAAACCAGTAGCAACACTACCATCCCATGTTTCTACTTCATTAAACATAGCTTCTAAATTAATGTAATTCTTATAACGAGCTAAAGAAGGTATAGAAAAAGTAAGAGCCATTATTACTACAAGTAATACTAAAATTAGTTTAACCCTTGAAATATCATTAAGTTTTTTAATATTAAAGTTAACTTTAGACATACAACTCTTCATCACTTTCTACTATCTTTTATACTATTATTAGTATATCTTTTATAACAACGAAAGTCAATCTATTAGAAACTTTAAAACTTGTTTTTTAAAATATATTTCTTCTCATTAATATACTTATTCCCATCATAAAAATAATAGTATTTATTGATTCTCATCTTATTTAACAAAGA
>JAZOOK010000140.1:0-10536 GCA_045654965.1 Candidatus Coprovivens sp.
TAAACTAAGTAAATTAACATATATTAATTTAAATAACTTATTCATCTACAACTAACTCCATAAATGTTTGTTCTAAAGATTTATCTTTAATTATTCTATCCATATCTCCATCTACTAGTAATTTACCATCTTTAATTATTGCAATTCTATTACATAATTTCTCTGCTACATCAAGAACATGTGTAGAGAAAAATATTATTTTTCCATCTTTAGCTTTTTCTTTTAGTAATTCTTTTAATGTAAATGATGCTTTAGGATCTAGTCCTACAAAAGGTTCATCTAACACATACAGTTTAGGATCATGCATAAAAGCACTAATAAGTACTAATTTTTGTTTCATACCATGTGAATAACTACTAATCAAATTACCTAAATCATTATATAATTCAAACTTAGTAGCATATTCTTTTATTGCTTTTTCTCTTTCTTTATAAGTTAATTCAAATATATCTGCAATAAAATTAAGATATTGTATACCAGTTAAATGTTCATATAATATAGGATTATCAGGTACATAAGCTATCATACTTTTATATTTGATAGGATCTTCTAATATACTTACTTTATCTAATGTAATATCTCCTTCAGTAATATGATTTATACCTACTATAGATTTAATAGTAGTAGTTTTACCTACACCATTTCTACCTACAAAAGCATATATATCTCCTTCTCTTACAGAAAGATTTAAACCATTAATAACTCTCTTCCCCTTAACATATTCCAAACTATAATTTTTTATTTGTAACATTAAAAATCACCCTTATCAATTACCTTTTGTATATCAATTAATTTTGATGTTAACTTTCTTGCATTATCTTGTTGTTCTGGATTACCTAATACAAATGTAGAAAATACATAAGTTTGTTTTTCTAATCTACCTTCTTGACTTATAAAAGATATTTTTAACTTAGTATTAACTAATCCTTTTTTTACTGTTATACTTCTTATTTTATCAAAAGGTATTTCAAATACTTTTTTAGCTTCAAACTTAAATAACTTAAGTCTTATAAACATTAATCCTTCATCATTAATTCCAATACCTGTACTTCTACAAAAAGCTATATAAGCAAATACCATAGTTACAATAAACATTACAATACTACCTAATCCTTGATGTACTCTAACAGATAACATAACTGAAAGATCAAATAACACTAAATATATAATAATTAATTTAAATAAATTTTCTCTAATACTACCCAAAGCTATATATTTATATTTTTTATAATCATTTTCTCTAAATAACTTTTTTAATTTTACATAAGACAACATAATACCACCAAAATAATTATACCATGAAAAAAAGTATTAATTAATAATACTTTATTTTTTATCATATTCCTTAAGTTGTTTAGATAAAGTACAATCATCATCATCTTCTAATACTTCAAATACTACTTTTCCTTTTTGAACTATATCACATGGAAATAAACTACCATCATCATTAATTAATAATAACTTTCCATCCTTAATACCATAACATAAATAATAATTACTTATAGTTACTTTTTCTAATAATGACTCTTCTTTACCAATATATCTAACTTTATAGAAATTATTTAACTTATTTTCTCTAATAGATTTAATAACAGCATATATATGTTTACAATAATAATCACACTTACAATTACACCACATATGTACATGTTCTTCATCTACTAATCTCACAATAGGAACAAATACTTTACCATCTTCTTCTACTAAAGAAACATAATAATTATCATCTACCTTTTCACCAAATTTAACTTGTTCATTATTAAAACAACTTTCTCCTCTAGTAATAACCATTTTTCTAAAAACATCAGTCATTTCATCTACGAACAAATCAAACTTAACTGGTTTAGTACAATTAAATCTTTCTTCAGTTCCATCAAACTTAGCAAATATCTCATGTAAGAATATTTCCATACCTCTAGGTAAATAACTAAATATCATTGCAAATAAATCTATAAAAGGTTCCCATTCAAGTGGTAAAAATCTATCAAATACATATTCTCTTGGAGTATCTTTTAAATACGTTACTATTTCAACTCTATCTCCAATTATCTTATCATTAAATACATAATCACTATCTATCTTAATCTTATTTAATTGTTCAATTAATTTAACAGCAATATACTTAGTAACCATCTGACTATTTAAATAAGCATCCATCTTCTTTGGATTAAAGAAATTTAAATCTACCCATACCACTTTATATATAGATAATGCTCTTACATAATCTACTCTAATATAAATATTATTACTATTATAATTATTTAAATAAATAGACATAACTAATTCATGACCTTTTTTATTTAAATGATCATTAATTTTATCAAACACACTTTTCTTACTACCAAATATCATAATATCACTACTTTATCTTTTTTAATTTTTCTTTCATTAATTCTTTTTCTATTTTAATCTTTTCTTTTAATACTGCTATTCTTTCTTTAGAATCTTCTATAATTTTATCCTTAGTTTGATTAGCACTACCTATACCACTAGATATCAATCTCTTAGCTTTTAATGTTTCGTGTCTTACTCTTTCTTTAATATCTTTAATTAACTTTTCACTAGCTTGAAAATTAAATGCTGATACAAGTCTTCTATATAAGTACCCTTGTTTAACAAGTATCTCTCTTACTTTTTTAGTAATCTCCTCAGTACTATCTTTCTTAATTGTTTTAGCTACTTTAGTAAATCCACTAATTACTTTAAAAGAAATAACATTATCTAATACAAATATAACTAATATTATTATTGAAATTATATTAAAAACTAATGTAGGTATTAAAGCTAACATCTTAACTACAAAAGGATTAATTACATATGATAATAATAATCCTAATACGCCAAACAATATTGCATTATCTAAACATATTCTTCCATTAATATTATATTTTCTATCAGAATAATCCCACCATCTAGCTTTAAATAATTTTTCCATTATATAACTAGTAAAGTATTCAAGTATAGAACATAATACTACAGCCATTACAAATAATACAATTGGATCATCTAAATATCTATTTAATAACAATGTTATTATTAAACATCCACAACCATATATAGGACATATAGGACCTAATAAAAAACCTCTATTAACCCATTTTTTTGATGCAAAGTAACAAACTACCATTTCTAAGCACCAACCCATAAAAGAATATATTATAAATAATATAAAATAATACAATAACGTATTTATCACTAATATTCCTCCTAAATCATTTAAATAATAGCATAATAACTATTCTTTCTCAAATAAGATAGCTACAACACCATTTTCTTCTTGTTCTTCCATAGTATAGAATCTTTTCATTTCATCTAAATATTGTTCTTTAGTATAACCACTTAAATATATTCTTTCCATATCATAATGATCTACTAAATTATGAAAATAATCATAATATTCCAATCCTACTACTTTAGCTTTTATCTCTTCATCATCATTAGGTCTTCTTAAAAATACTAATGTATCCCCTACTTTAAGTAACCTTCTTTTTTCATCATTTATTCTTACTTCTATATCCTTCTTACCATTCTTAACTATATCAAATACATCAGAATGCAAGTGTACTTTCATTTCCATAAATAAACCTCCTATTTAAGTATTACATATAAAATATATACCCATAAAACTATCATTAATATATTCCATAAATAAAACCTTTTCTTCCTTGTTTTATGTCTAAAAAGTAACATTCCCCCAATACTTCCTAAACACCCTCCAAAAAGGCTTAAAATATGCAAAGAAACCTCTCTAATTCTATTCTTCTTATATATAGCTAATAACTTATCTATACCATATACAAGAAAAGATATTATATTAATAAATACTAAATAATAAAATAAATATTTCATATAAACACCAACTACATTATATCAAAAAAAGAGAACTTACGCTCTCTTTCTTCTTTTCTTGTTATTCAAAGTATAATTCTTATAATATAATACCCCAACTAAACAAGCAGCACCTAATGTAAAGATAACCAAAATAGAAATTTTAAATATATTGCTAATCATAGGATTAATACTATTAACCTCTACTGTACTAACCACTTGTTCTTTAACAACTGGACTAGCTATTACTCCATATTGACTAAGATGGGAAGTGTTAAATACTATATATTCTCCTTCAATATGTCCATCAATATACTCTTCTATTTCACCATTATCATTAACATAGATAATTTGGTAGTTTTCATATTTATCTATATTATTATCTAATTTAATTTTCATTGTATATTTCCCATTCTTCATAGGAACTTGTTTTTTTCCATTATATACAGTTACATCATAAAGACTAACTAAATCTTTATCAATAGATTCAGACACTTTACTAGCAACTTCATGTTCAGTAAGATTTTCTTCTTTTAGTTCATACTTAGTATTAACTTTCTTATCTGAAATTAGAATTACATTATCAGTTTCTAACTGATTATTATTTTGTTTTTTCCCTGTTGTTTCTGGTGCTTTTACTGCTTCTGGTTTAACATACTTAATAGTACCAAAACCATCTTCAATAGCAGTTGTTAGATTAGTATTAATATGTTGTTTAATCCATTCTTCAGTAACTGTTACTGACATCATCTTTGTATAATCAACAACTTGTACTAACACATAATCTTCTAAATTATATTCACTAGGTAATTTATTTACTTCTTTTAAGTGTTCATAGTTTTCTTCAAATTCTTTTATTATTCCCTCATATATTTTTTTATCATTATCAACTATTGTTTTACCTTGATAAATATATTGATAAACAGCTTCACCATTTATCACTTTTTTTACAAAAGAATTTTGTTTAAATTTTAAAGATCCACTACCTGTTACACTAAACTTAGAATCACTTAATCGTAACATTGATATATTATTATTTCCATTTATATCAATTGTTACATCATATTCTTCCCAATTAGTAAAATAGTAAGCATCAAAATTATTCAAGATTATTTTACTACCACTACCTGAATAATATATAGCATCTGTGCTACTACCATACTCTTTACCCTTACAAATATAATTTTCTTCATCCAAACTAGAATATAGTTTATATGAAGCTAATACCTCGCACTTATCTATTGTTAAAGCATTTACTTTAGCAATACTACAAATTAGTAGTAAGATAACTGCTAAATATTTCTTTTTCATAAAATATTTCACTACTTTCTAAAAAAGGGAACGTACCTATTATATCATTATTATGGTAAAAAAAAAGAAAAATTATTCTGTTATAACTTTTCTATATATCTAATTAGAATTATCATAAGCGGTTCTTAAAACCTCTTCATCTTCTAAAACTTGCGTATTAAAGTGCTGTATTTTACTTTTCATTTTAGCTATCTCAAGTAAGTTGTTATCACTAATTGGTATAGCATATAACAAATTTCTAAATTGAAATAATTCATCAGCAAAATTGTTAATATCTTCTATTTTAACCATACCCATGATATAACTATTTTCTATATTAAATTTCTTTATTTCTAATTTATGAAATTCTTCACTTAAATGCTCTAAAGTTAATAAATTATCTTTCTTCACATCAAGTACTTCATACATTAAATTTATTTTTTCAACAAAACTACTTATCAATCCAACAACAAATTCACGTACATCATCATCATTAATAGACATTTCTTTTAATTTAAGTATATCTAACATAATTTGATCAGATTCTTTAAATATATCTTGTTTTCCATTTATTACTTGAGTATATAAATTATCTAATCTATCTTTTATTTCTAGTGCTTCATTCATATAAACCTATACAAATAATGTAATAATAATTATTACAGACGCTATCAAAAAGAATAATCCTACAGCAAGCATATATAATTTATCATTTTTTCTTTTTTCAAAATAAACATCTAAACTATCATTAGGATTTACATATATTTTTTGTTTATCTCCTAATTTAGGAATACCTTTATCAATATATCCAGGTAATCCTACAACTAATTCTTCACCATCTACATTATAAGCAAACAATGGTTGATAAAATTCCTTTTTAGTATTAGGATTCTTTATTAAATCAATTACTTCAGCTTCTATTTCTAAACTATGAACTCTCTTATATTCTTTAGCAGTAATATACTCAAATATAAAAGATAATATAACTATTAAAGACATAGATAAACATATAAAAAATGTTATAGATTCAAATTTAGGTAATATATCTAATTTATATATAGCCATAGAACTAATCAAAGATATACCTAATCCAGTAAATACGTACCCTAATTTATCTTTTAGTAAAAATACACAAATACCATATAAAGTAACGCCTACTCCACCAATTATAGCAGCTGTACTTAAACTATTTTGAAAAACAACTATAAGTAACAACGTAACAATTATTACAATAAATTTTAAAGTTTCAATTATCTTATTTTTCATTTCAATCACCATCTATATTATATCATTTATTTTTCTTCTTTTTATAGTTTTTTGGAGGTACAGGATCATATCCATATTTACCAAAAGGATTACATCGTAAAATTCTTTTTATTCCTAACCAAATACCTCTAATCGAACCATGTCTTTCAATTGCTTCTTTCATATACTGTGAACAAGTCGGAGTAAATCTACAATGTGAATGACAAGCAAGTGGTGTACACTGATAAAGTTCAATCATTTTTATAAATATTTTTTTCATAATCATCAACCATTTTTATTGTAACAAAATAAAAGAAGTATTACTACTTCTTAGTTATTTTTCCTGTCTTAATCATAGAATCAATTCTTTGTTTTAAAAAACCAAGAAATTCCATTATTACATCATCAGAAAAACCTTCTTTTAATAAAATCATAGATAAATCTTCTTCTTCATACAATTTTATAAATTTTTCAGTATTATAACCAAAAGCATATCTTAATTTTAACGCTTCTCTTAAATATTCCAATGAATATTCATAATGTACATCATAAGAAGTCATATCTTCAATCAATTCTTTTCTATCATAAGTTGGTCTTTCTTCTAAATGTTGTAATTCTTTTCTAAACAATGCCAACATTTCTTCTTCAAATTTTATTTTTTCTTCTAATCCATCAATTTCTTTTTTAGATGGTCTATATGTTAACCCCAATAGAGATATCATTTGTACAAAACCAATACAACCAGCACTCATAGGTATAGAATAAGCCAAATACTCACTCATAGGTCCCATTATAGTATTAGTCATTTCTTCATGACTCAACCCCGCAACGTGACCTAAACCAAAAGCAGCAGCTACTGCAACCATCGAACCAAATATTGATATATGTTTACTATCTTTTGTTCTAAACGCTCTATCAGCAATTTTAGTTTCTAATTTTTCACTATCTGCTTGTAAACATTTTTCTAGAAACTCTATTTCATTTTCAAGAATCAATATATCTTCAATATTATCTCTATATGGTATTACTGGCTTTAAACCATTTTCAGTAGAAATAACTATATCACCATGATAATACATAAATTGTTTGTTCATAACTAACCACCCCTTTAACTAGATTTTATTATACAAACACACACCAGTTTGTCAAATTTAAAAGAGCAACAATGCTCTTTATTTTACACTTTGTTTAATATAAGAAACTATTTCATCAGTATTAAAACCATATCTATTTTCTAATTCATCAATAGAACCATGTTCTATAAACTTATCTGGATAACAATAAGATTTAAATTTAATATCTTTTCTTCCGTTATCTACTAATAATTCTTTCACAGTAGTAGCAAGACCACCAATACATGTTCCATCTTCTATAGTAACTACATTTCTTGTTTTATCTATACTTTTTAATACTCCAAAATTATCAAATGGTTTTAAAAATCTACCATTAACAACTTCTACATCTATTTTTAGCTCTTTAAGTTTATCTGCAATATATAAGGCTTTAGAAACCATCTTTCCCATAGCAACTATAGTTACATCTTTACCAGTTCTAACTTTTTCACACTTACCTATTTTTAAATCTTTAGAAGGTAAATTAGAATGTTCTTCACTACCTCTAGGATATCTAATAACAACTGGACAATTAAGTTCTATAGCATATTCCATCATCATATCTAATTCTTTAAAATTCTTAGGAGCCATAACAACTATATTAGGTATTAATTTAAAGAACGATAAATCATACAATCCTTGATGAGTTTCACCATCATTTCCAACAATACCAGCCCTATCCACACACATAATAACAGGTAAATTTTGCATACATATATCATGTATTACTTGATCATAAGCTCTTTGATAAAAAGAAGAGTAAATAGATACAAACGGTATCATCCCCTCTTTCGCTAATCCAGCAGCAAAAGTAAGCGCATGTTGTTCCGCAATACCAACATCAAATAATCTATCTGGAAACATATCACCAAACTTAGTTAAACCAGTACCATCTTTCATTGCAGCAGTTATAGCAACAATTTTTTCATTCTTAGTAGCCAACTTAACTAACTTATCTCCAAATGCTGCAGAATAATCTTTTTTCTTTTTCTTTAAAGACTTACCAGTTTCAATATCAAAAGAGCTAGCTCCATGAAACTTATCCGGATTATCTTCAGCAGGTTTATAACCTTTTCCCTTCTTAGTTAATACATGAATTAATATCGGTTCATTAATTTTCTTTACTTCCTTAAAAATATGTTCTAAATCTTCAATATTATGACCATCTATTGGTCCTACATATTTAAAACCAATTTCTTCAAAATACATACCAGGTATAATTAATTGTTTAATCCCCTTTTTAATAGTACTTATAACTTTAACTAAACAACTACCAATAATTGGTACTTTCTTTATCTTTCTTTTCCAAGAATCATTAGATTTAGTATAATTCTTTTTTACTCTTAATTTAGTTAGTAATTGGTTAATACCACCAACATTTTTAGAGATACTCATTTCATTATCATTAAGTATTACTATTATATTCTTTTTAGAACTACCAGCATGATTTAAAGCTTCCATAGCCATACCACCAGTTAAAGAACCATCTCCTATAACTGCTATAACACTATTATTTTCTTTCTTTAAATCTCTGGCACAAGCCATACCCATCGCTGCTGATATTGATGTACTAGAATGACCTGTATTAAAACAATCACTACTATCTTCTTGATATTTTGGAAAACCTGCTAAACCATCTAACTTTCTCAAAGTTTTCAATTTGTCTTTTCGACCATTCAAAATCTTATGTACATAACTTTGATGACCTACATCCCAAATTATCTTATCTTTATTTACATCAAACACACTTTCTAAAGCAATAGTAAGTTCAACAACTCCTAAATTAGAAGCCAAATGACCACCATTTTTAGATACAACATCTAATATGTATTCTCTAATATCTTTAGCTAATGTTTTCTTTTCTTTTATATCTAACTTTTTTAAATCATTAGTATCATTAATTCTTTCTAACATATTCATCCCTGAATTCTTCATATAATCGCACATCTAAGATGCATAATATATTATACACAATAACAAACAAAAAAAACAACTCAAAGAGTTGTTATATACATATACTTACATAGTACTAGCAATTACATAATAATATTCTAAATCTTTAATAGTATCTGGATTCAATACAAAATATTTAATAATCCATTTCTTATCTAAATTAGTTCTTCTTGTAATATCAGTAATGTAATAATTATTCATAACCTTTTTATTATTAACAATATAGTTTTGACCATTTTTATATAACGCAAAAGTAACAATACATTTATATCCATGATCAAATTCTACTTTATCAAAATTTTCATCAGTATCATTAATCCATTTTTTTAATTTAGTATCATATCTTTGTTTAAATAAAACTAATTTAAATCCTCTATCTTTAAATAATTTTTCTTTATCTTTAAGAATTCTATCATACATTTTAAAAAGTTTATTTTCATAATCTTTAACTACACTCTTTTTTATACCATCACTAATAGTCATTGTATTATTCATAAATACACCCTCTTTATATACATTATTATAACATATAATTTAAACAACAAAAAAACAACTCATTGAGTTGTTAATTTTTAAATGGTCGAGAAGACAGGATTCGAACCTGCGACCCCTAGTTCCCAAAACTAGTGCACTACCAAGCTGTGCTACTTCTCGATTAAAATGGTGCGCCCAAAGGGAGTCGAACCCCTAACCTTTTGATCCGTAGTCAAACGCTCTATCCAATTGAGCTATGAGCGCAAAATCGCTCGTTTTCCATAAACGTAAGTTCATTATATACTTATTTTATGTAAAATGCAAGTACTTTTTGCATAAATTTAATAAAAAAACGAGGTTATCCTCGTAATATTCAGAATGGTGTCCCGCTGGAGATTCGAACTCCAGACCCTTTGATTAAAAGTCAAATGCTCTACCGACTGAGCTAGCGGAACAAAACGAATGGCTGCCTTGGATGGGTTCGAACCATCGAAATGTCAGAGTCAAAGTCTGATGCCTTACCACTTGGCTACAAGGCAATACAGAAATGGTGGGAGGACATGGATTTGAACCATGGAACCCGAAGGAACAGATTTACAGTCTGCCGCGTTTGACCACTTCGCTATCCTCCCAC
>JAZOOK010000141.1:0-2328 GCA_045654965.1 Candidatus Coprovivens sp.
AATAATATTTTTTATTTTATTATCATCAAAACTACTTATAATTTCTAAATGATCTTGTTTAATTACAACCATTTCTTCTACAGGTACTTCTAGCACTTCAATTTCATTATCTATACTATTTTCAATTTGTGTAGCAACAACATCAATTTCTTGTTCTAAATTATTAGTTTCTTGATTTGACATACACAACCACCTCTTTACTATCTCTATATAATAATATATCACAAAAATAAAAAAGAGACATTAGTCTCTTTAATTATATTGTATTTTATACCAATTCTTTTCTAACTTTTCTATATAACCAATATTATTTTCAGATATGTTTTCTCTTAATAATTCTTCTCCATTAGAACTATATAAAAGAGATTGACCTTCATCAGGAAATCCTGGATTTATAATAAATTCAACTACTAAATCCTCTTCTTGATATATAACATAAACTCTATCATTAGAAGCTAAACCACTAAGACCAACTTTATCTAAATTAGTTAATAAACCATTTTCATCATATTCTAATTGATATGTTTCTACTAATTGTATAAGTTCATTTCTCTTATCATAATGTTCTTCAAAACTTTCTTTTACATCAACATGACTCCCTGCTCCAGATAACATATATATTGCCCAAAAGAAATAACCAACAACACATATTATTAATATTACAGGTATAAGTAATAACCATTTTAAATACTTCTTCATATTATTCACCTAAAGCATTCTTTAAATATTCTTTAGCTTCCATTCTCTTACTATCAAGTATCTCATAAGCTTCACTATAATCATGATTTAAATTATCTTCTGTTATCTTACCTTCATAGTTTCTATTAGTTAATTTAAAAGTATTAATTAATGTATCTATTCTAGAATTCATACTCTTATTAATATCTTCTCTATTAAATACTATAAATGGTCTATTAAATAGAATACTAAATACTGATGAATGAAATGAATCAGTACATATTAAGAAAGCATTCTTTTCTAAGTACAAGAATTCACTAGGACCAGTTTCATAAAGAGGACCATTCTTATCAAGAATATTAATTATTTCACAATCATTCTCTTTAGCTATTCTTTCTATCTCAGACTTTCTTTGTTCTGATAACTCACCTAAAAAATAATTAAGTATATATTTATCATTCTTTAATTGTTTAGGTCTCTTAGCTAACTTACCCCACTCTTCATCTGTTAATAACATAGTAGGATCTAAACTAACTTGAACATCTTTTCTACCAGTTAATTCTTCAATAATCTCTTTACCTTTATCTTCTCTAACAGATATAGCTTTAAACTTTAACCATTCTTCCTTAGCTTTATCTTTAACACTATCCGGTAATTCATCTATACCAATAGAAGCAGCATAAGATATTCTTTTACTATCATCTATACCTACTAATAAATCTAAATCTTTTAACTTACCATGGTGAGGATTCCATACTTGATCACTACCTACTACATAATAATCATATCCAGTACTACTTAAATCTAAAGCAGTAACCATACCATCTCTAAACTTAACATTCTTATCAAATTCTTCAAAGTAAGCTATTCTAAATCTATTAGAATAATCTCTTATATCTTTTTCTTTCTTATATTCTAAATACTCTTTATAATTTTCGTCATAATTATCTACATTATTTAAATAAGATATATTATCTAAAGTTTCTACATTACAACCTAAATCTTCTATTACTTTTTGTAATGCATAATTTTGTAATCTATTACCAAAATTACTCTTACCTATACAAGTTACTATTGCAACATTTTTCATTTTATCACCTATAAAAATTATACCATACAAAAAGGTGATTAATATCACCTATTTATATGCTATATACTTAGGACCTTCATCAGTATTACCAATTTGAATAACTAATAAATCTTCTCTTTCAGTTACATAGATTTCCATTTCTTCTCCATCTACTTTTATCATAATATACTTATAATCATCTTCCCAAGAATACTTAGTATTACCAGTAATAGCTTTCTTACCCTTAATCATCTTAGTTAAATCTAATTTATCTTCATTCTCAATTACTTCGCCCTTAGTAATCATATATAAGAAATCTTTTTCATCAATAAAGAATTCTGTTTCACATACATTACCTTCTTTAAAAGTTAATCTATGATACCATAAGAACCATACTTTCTTAGAATTAATACCATTTATAGATACATTTCTATCTTTTAAATAAGTATAACTTTCATCATAACAAGTAATAGAATTATCATCTATCCAAGATACATCACTATCTAAAGATATATATCTTATTTCATTTCCACTAGTAATCTTTATCTTATCAATAAACAATAAACTAAATACTAAGATTG
>JAZOOK010000142.1:0-8260 GCA_045654965.1 Candidatus Coprovivens sp.
GGATTTATGCTTATTAGTAGTGGTAGAACTTTAATATATAAACATGATGGAGTATATAATGCTATTAAAGATAGATTATTAGATATAAAATTAGGATATAGAGATAAAGATGGTAATTTATGTTCTGGATTTAATGTTAATTTTAAAGATAGATATTATTTACAAACTCCTAAGTCTTTATTAGAAAGTAAAGTAGGATTATGTTTTGATCAAGTTGAATTAGAAAGAGAATTAGTTACTAAGTTAGATGTTGATTGTAGAACATATTTTATTACTTATCCTGATGATAAGATGGATTATTCACATGCATTCTTAATATATAAAGATGCTAGAAAATATTATTGGATTGAGAATGCTTGGTTAAAGTATAAAGGATTACATATGTATGATTCTAAAGATGATTTATTTGATGATATATTAAGTAAATTTATTGATACTATACCTGATGGAGACATTAAGAAATTAAAAATGTATATGTTTGATAAACCAAGAGCAGGTATTAACTATACTAAATATCTTTCTCATTGTTTAAACGGAAGAAATATAAAAGTTAAATAAAGATAACATATGTTATCTTTTTTTGTTATACTATTTATGAGGTGTAAGATATGGATTTAGGAATAAGTGTACAACGTGCAGAAGATATCGAAAAAAGAATGGATGAATTAGAAGAAGAATTGAATTCTTTGGATAATTGTGAAGATAGAAAGTACGCGAAGAAAAGAACTAAAGAGATTCTTAAAGAAAGTAGAAAATTAACTATGGAGTTAATGAAAGCTGTATCTAAGTTTGCTAAGAAGAATAAAATTCTTGAAAAAGAAGATCAAACTGATTTAGATGAATTAATCGAAGATAGAAAAGAAAAGAGAACTAAAAAAGAAAAATAAAAACATGAGATTGCATAATCTTATGTTTTTTTATATAATGAGGCTGTAATTAAAGAAAGGAGTGGTCAAGTATGAAATTAATTACAAATAATGGAGATTTGATCACTAATCATGTGATCTAGTTCTCCATAGAAATGAGGAGAATGAAATGAAAGAAAAAGAAGTATGGGATATGCTAATTACTAGAGCGGAAGAAGTTCTAAATCCCAGAACCATCTCACCATTTATAGAAGCTGGTGGTGTGGGTGCTGCTATTCTTACTAAGAATGGTAATGTTTATACAGGTGTTTGTATAGATACAGCTAGTACACTTGGTATGTGTGCGGAAAGAAATGCTATTGCGAATATGATTACTAATGGGGAAAGTCAAATTGAAAAGTTAGTATGTGTAATGCGTAATGGTGAAGTAGGAAGTCCTTGTGGAGCTTGTAGAGAGTATTTAATGCAACTTGATAAGGATTCAAAAGATATTGTGATACTAAGAGAAAGAGGTACTTACGAAACTATTAGATTAGAAGAATTAATACCTGATTGGTGGGGCTATGATAGATTCAAAGAAAATTAAACTAGAAGATTTAATATGTGAATCTGAAAACATTGATTTAGATTATTACATAGAATTTAGAGAAAGTGTAAGATCTAGAATGGATGAACCTGAATGGTTAGGTGAAATACCTAAAGCAGGATTAGAAGAAATGCTTAGTATTGGTGGGAAGATATGGATGTATTATATGGGAGATGTTCCTGTGTGTACATGGATGTTTATTCCTGCTGGAGAAGATGCTAAAGAAGATTTAGAAATTGAAGGTATTGATTATAATTTAATGGGAGATATTGGTCCAGTATTTGTTAATTTTGATTATTTAGGTAATGGATTGATGTATCAAATGTTATTAAAATTTGATGAATATTTAAAAAGTATAGGTTATAAGTATGTAATGACTACAGTACATCCTGATAATGTATTTAGTTCTAATAATATGATTAAATATGGGATGAATAAAGTATCACAAAAGAAATTTAAAAGAGGACTTAGAGATATTTATTTCAAAGAACTTGATTAATTAAGAATTTTAAGCACTAGTAATAGTGCTTTTTTGTGGGCAAAATTGGACAAAATAAGGGTTTATTCTTATAATATAGGCAATATTTAGGGGGGGATTTGTATGTCTGAAAAGAAACCAAATACTAGTGAAGAATTAGTAAAACAAGCATTAGACTATGCTACTGGTAGTAATGGTTTAGAAAACCATATATTGACTATTGAAGAATTAAAACAAATACAAGAAGATGTACAAGCCGGTAAAGGTGATAAAAGTTTTTTATTTGCAGTATTAGAATATGTTAGACGTAAAAGACAAGAACAACAAGCATTAGTAGGTTCAGGTGAATCTTATGGCAGACCTAAAAAGTAAGATATTAGATTATAAATCACCTTATACTATAGATGGAAATGATGAAAGTACATTAAAGAATAAATTAGGAATTACTGATCAAGATGAATTAGATACTGTTGAGAGAATGATGACTAGTTTTAAACTAGCTAAAATGTATACACAAACGGGAGCACAAACTTTTGATACAGAACATTTATTATCAATACATAAATATTTATTTGATGATATATATGAGTTTGCTGGTACTATAAGAAATGAAAATATAGCTAAAAGTTTTACTTTTTGTTTAGTTCATTTAGTACCACAAAATTTAAAGTATACTTTAGAACAAGCTAAGAAGAAAATACCTACTATAAAAAGTAGAGATGAATTATTAAAGTTTATTACTGTATTGTATTCTGATTTAGATATGATACATCCTTTTAGAGAAGGAAATGGAAGAACTGAAAGAGAATTTATAAGACAGTTGATAGATTATATATGTGAAAAGAATGGTTTAGAACCATATGAGTTAGATTATAAAAGAATAAAAAGTAGAGATGAATATATAGCTGCTATTATAAAAGCTGATGCATTATGTCAGTATAGTGATTTAATGGCACTATTTGATTCTATTTTAGTCGTAAAAGAAAAAATAGAAGTGAAAAATAAATAAGGGGAGTTTTTATGAAAAGTATTGAATGTGATGAATTTACACAAGACATTGCTACTAGGGACATAGAATTTTGTTTAGCTAATGCTAATACAAGAAAGTTAATGGACTTTGGTGGTGAATATTTTAGACGTAATCCACATATTTATACAAATGGTTCAGATAATGTGGTCTTACCAGTATCAAGAACTGTTAAAGAAGGAGATACTGTATTAGCAGTTGGTGCTAGTGGAGATTATATGTTAGATAGTATTTTATATGGTGCTAAAGAAGTAGTTAACTATGATATTAATTCTATTCAATATTATGTATGTTGTTTAAAAGTATGGGCTTTACAAGTATTAGATTATAAAGAATTTATAGATTTCTTTACTACTTTTAGAAGTGGAACATATTTAGATTATAAAGTTTTTGAAAGAATAATTGCTCCATTTGAAGGCGAAGTTGCTTATCCATTCTGGAAAAGATTTGCTAGACAAAGAAGAATTGAATCTGTAGCGGTAAGACAAATAATAAATGAAATGGGGCCTATGATTCAAATGCTTACTGGTATTAAATCAACTAATGAGGAATTGAATTATATAATTTGTACTAAAGTTGGACCAGATATGATGCCTGATAAATTTTGTGCTATGAGATTAGTTAATGTTCCAGATGCACAAAAGGATTGTTTTGGTTATTTAAGTAGTGAAGAAAATTACTATAAGACAAGAGAAATGCTTAAAGATGTTAAGTTGTCATTTGTTACTGCTGGTTTAGATGAAGTAAAGGATAAAATAGGAGAAGATAAGAAATTTGATGTAATGTTCTTATCTAATATACCTTATTATTTAACTACTGATAAAATAGTTAGTTCAGTTAATGATCAGTTAATGCCTTTATTAAATGAAGATGGTATTATATCAATGTATCATCAAGGTATGAGAATACGTTGGTTTAGTCAAAGATTAAATGATAGAAAATTTAAATTACAAAGAGTTATTGGTAGAGATTATGATAAAGATAGTACTCATTATCAATTTAATATGGTTGCTACTGGTAATGTAATAGATGCTCATGCAGTATTAGTTCAAAGTGGTTTAGATGTAAGTATGGAAGAAATTCCATCATATGGTGGAGCTACTGGTACTAATGTAGAAGTTGACATTATATCTAATATTAGAAGAAGATAACAATTAGTTATCTTTTTTTATGGTATAATTGATAATAGATGTAGAGGTGTTAAATATGAGAGCACTATTTTATGAAGTAATACGTGAAGCAAAAGAAGGTAAAGTATTAATAGATAATGAAGAATGGGGTATTTCTTTTAATACTATTATTTATGAAAATGGTAAACAAAAAGAAGAACATTTTAGTGATAGAAATATGTCTACTTTAGTTATAAAAAATGAAGAAAGATTTTTTCCTTTATTAGAAGAATATATTGCTAGAGAGATAGAGTTAGATAGAAAGTGTATATGGTTTAGTAATAATTCGTTAGATACTAGAATTAAGTTTATTATTACTTATTTGTTTGCTAATGCTAGTACTGAAGAATTTTTAGATCCTGAAGGTATGTTAAGAAGAAGAATAGATTTTTTAGATGATGATTCTTTTTATTATTTAAACGATGGACAAATAATACCTTTGGGGACAGCTTTTGGTAATAGTGATATTTATTTACAAAGAAAGTCTCAAAGTATTATGATGGAAACGCCTTGGAAAATAGAAGTTAGTTTATGTAAGTTAGTGGAAGATGAAATGTTAAGTTGTCCATTAGCGGATGTTTCTTATGGAATAAGAGAAGAGAATGGTGAAAAAGTTTGTTATGTTTATAGTATGATGAAACCTAAAGAAAAGAATGAATCTTCTGATAGAGAAAAGATATTTAGAAAGAGACTTAATAGAGAATTATATAAACTTAATGAAGGTGTTTTAGAACAAGAAAGTGAAGCCTTTAGAAGATATAAAAATGGTGAAGAAAGAGAATATCAAGAGAATGTAACAGATGTTACTCAGTCATTTGTTTTATCTTTATCAATATTTGTTTCTTTGTTACAAAAAGAAGGTGTAACTAAAATAAAAGTAGTTCCTTATTTACCGGTTAGATATGTAGGTAGACAAGTGGCTGCAATGAATGTTAATGATTTAGAAAGACAAGAAGAATTGTTAGAAAGAAATAAAAGAATACAAGACAATTGTACTAATAAATTTATGAGAACATTTAGAAGAGTTGCTTATCATATGGGAGATGATTTAGAAATGTATTCTGTACCATATGAAATTGATGAATATATGACATTTAATTTAAGTACAAAGAGTCATGAGTTAAATAATCCATTATTGGATAAAGTTTCTGAATGTATTCTACAATATGAAAAAGAAAAAACATTCTAAAAGATAACTAAGTTATCTTTTTTTATGGTATAATCATTTTAGAATATAGGTGGTATAGAATGAACGAGTTTCTAAATGAAGTTAGAGTATTAATGCGTGAAAAAGGTTATAATGCTGAAAATATAAAGAGAGTTATTGATTCTTTAAATAACTTTTTTAATTATATATCACGTAATTCATTACAAAATGAGTTTATAGATAATTTCGATTCATTTAAATCTAATATTTTTAGAAGGATAAATGGACAAAAGAATGTTACTAATATAGAGAGTGTAGCAGTGTTTAATGGAACATCATTTGCTTCAACTTTTGTAAAACATTGTATTGAAAAAAGAGTTTACGATATATTAGATGGATTCTTAAAATCAGCTGAAAGTTATTATAATATGGCTTGTGGTAATAGTTCTATGGATTATGCTAAATTACAAGTACAATTATGTAATGATGGTATAGATAGTAGTAAATTAATTAAATTAACTGCTCCTACAACTATTATGGCTTTTGCTACAGAATTATCTTTAAAAACATTATATAGTATGAAAAACTATGAAGCAGTAGTAAGAAATTGTTATTCTATGGTTACTGTTTGTGAAGATGGAGTTTATCCTAATGAAGGATTATTAAATGATAGAGTTAAATTAATAGAAATGGTATCTGGTGATTGGAAGAATATTTCGATAAGTCAAAAAGCTCAAGATACTATGAATGGTGTAAGGGATAGTTATACTGATGATAAACCTGTTAATTTAAGAGAAAATGATGCTTTTGGAAATGTTAAAGTAAATGGACATACATTATATAAAGTATTTGATAGATTACCAGAAGAATATAAGAGTATGATTAAATATCAAGTTGCAACTGCATTTGCTAGAGGAGATAAAAAGACTTTAGATGAAAAAGTAGTTTCTGCAATAGACTATTTCTTAATGATTTCTAGTTTAGATACAACACTAGGTAATATGGATTCTACTAAACAAATGATTATTAATAGTAATAATTTTGATAGAATGAGATATCTAATTGATCAATTAGGTAGTGAAGAATTATTATTCACTATGTCTTATGCTAGTGCTAGTTATATAGTGGCTAGAAGTGAAGTAGAAGGAATAATATTCTCTGATATAAAGAATTCAGATTATACTAGTAAAGGATTAGCATATAGTGAAAAGTTAGATGAATTAATTACTACTGATGAAAGTAAGAAATTCTTATTAGATTATATATGTACAGATAGACAATTACTTAAAGCATGTAAGGGATTAAAAGCTAAAGATTTATATATTTTAATTGATATGTTTAGTTTAGATGAAATTAATTGGATGAAAGAATCTTGTGACAAAGAAGAATCTTGTTCATTTAAAGAAATGTTATATTTCTGTATTTTCTTTAAGAAACATGTTAATAGTTATGAATTTATTTATGATAATGATAAATATAAAAATATAAATAGATTATTTTATACAATTAAAACTACTAATAATTTAGCTATGTTAGGTAGTCAAATTGCTCAATGGTTTGCTGAAATAAATATTTATTCTTTATCTCAAGATGAATTTGAAGCATTAAAGATATTTGATAATGAATTTATATTTAATTCTTTAAACTATAAAGATAAAGTATTGTATAAGAGATGTAATGATAGGGGTGTACCTTTTAAAATTTATTATACTAGTAGTGCTTATACATCAGTTATTTCTAAATATATGAGAAATACTAAGAGTAAGAATGAAAATTTAGAAGAATATATTGGGTATTCTGTTAATAGAAATTTTAATAGATTATTAGTTATTAATGATGAACAATTTAATAAATTAAGTTCTAATACTGATTTATTTAATTATTTAGTAGATGAATTTGGTAGTGTAGAAAATATACCTAATTTCTTAATAGCATTACCGTTAAGTGATATTGAAGTTATATTAGAACATTGTAAAAAGCATAATGTATCTTTAAAGGATTGGTCTAGTACATTCTTAGGAGAATCTTGTTTATTTTGTAAGGCTACACATATGGTTAGAGCTATAGCAAATGCTCATAATACATATGATGTTAGACTAGGTAATTTATTTACAAGAGATAATGATAAAACTACAGATGAATTCTTTGGTGAAGAAACATTTAATGCTGGTAGTGAATCATTAAAATTTGGATTATATAGAAATAAAAATATGGGGAACTTAACTGAGTTAATGGTTAGAGATATATATTCTTCTGATACTATTTCAATAGATGTACCAAAACCAACAGATAAAGATATGGTTGATTATTTATTAGATAATGGTATAGATTATATTGATGCTTTATATATTCCTAAAAATTGTACTACAAATAAAATAGAATTTTTAATGTATTTTGCACAACAAAAAGCTATACCAAAAGAATTATTAGCTGCTATTATAGCTGGTAAAATTAGTTTAGATAGTGTTGTTGCTAAGAGTGAATTCTTTGTTAATAATGGCTTAAGATTAGATGATATTCCACTATATTATTATTCTAGAAATGATATAGATATTGATACTTTTGAAAAATTATTTGGTTTATTAGATGGAATTTATAATAAGGAACATATACCAAATACTTTATTAATAAAGGAAACTGAAAAGGTTAGTGATTTACTTGCTAAATTAAGAGAGAATAAAGTAAATATATATGACTTTATGTCTTATTTACCTAGTTATTCATCAATGCTATTTACTAATACTTATTTATATATATATGCTTATGGTGTAGTTAAAGATGTAAGTATTAATTCGGGGATGGAAATAAAAGATTTTGATGCAGTTGTTGCAGATTATTCTAGACTTAAATATTTATGGGAATTATATCAAAATGATCCTGTATTATTAAAAGCTAGTTTATATAAGAATCTTGAAGATATATTATATATTAGAAAAATATGTGATGAATCTAATAAAGAGTTTTATTCTGAATTATTATATTTTGAT
>JAZOOK010000143.1:0-10522 GCA_045654965.1 Candidatus Coprovivens sp.
ACCAACTGAAAAAGATAATACCTATATATATTATCCAGATGAAATCCTCAATATTTAAATCTTTTAATTTATCTTTTAATTCTTCAGTACTCATAATTAATTGTATGAGTATTATTTTATTTTTTGTATTTTTTCTACTTCTTCTATTGCTTTATCTATTTTTTTCTGTTCTTTACACATATAAAGCCCACCTATACCTGATAGTATAAATACTATACTTATTACTACTAGAAATATAGTTTCTACATTTGATAAAACATCACTTGTTGCTTTTGCTCCTATTAAAGCAAGTAATAAAGCTGTACCTAATATAATACATACTATGTTTGGAAATTTTACCCATCTTGGTCTTTTCATGTTATCACTCCTATATTTATTATATCAAAAAAAGATGAATAATTCTTATTCATCTTCATCTGTTACTGAACTTATATTATCAAATGAGATTAAATCTCCGATAATAGTATTCTTTTTAACTATTCTTGAATCGTAAGTACCAACTATTGCTACTAGAGCGTCTTCTGTTTTTCTAGTTGTTTTCTTATCTGATCTTTTTATACTTTTTATTTCTACTCTTTTACTATTTAAATATCTTTTAATCATTTCTACTGTTTCTGATACATTTTGTTCTACAGTTAGTTCGATATCAAGTATTGCGTATCTTTCAAATTTAGAAGATATGTTATGTGAGTAAGCTAGTAATAGATATACTATTATAGTTGCTATTAAAGCACCTACAAAGAATCCAGAACCTACTGCTAAACCAATACATGTTACTGCTAGTAATCCTGCTGCTGTAGTTACTCCTTTTACATTAATACCATCTCTAAGAATTGTTCCTGCACCAATGAATCCGATACCAGATAATAATTGAGCTGGTATACGAGATAAATCCATATCAGTAGAATTCATTGATAAGTATTCACTTAGTAATACTACTAATACTGCACTAGTACCTAATATTGCATGTGTACCAAATCCAGCTGGTTTATTTAGAGATGATCTTTGTAGACCAATAAACCCAGTTAGAAGTGCTCCTACTAGTAATTTTAATAATGCTACAAACCAAAATTCTTGCATTAAATTATTTATCCATTCCATATATTAATCACCTTCACTATTTTATTCTTTATACTAATATATTATCATATTAGAGATTAAATAACAATAAACTATAAGTTATTTGTTAGGTATTTATAAAGTTCATATACTAGTAGATGTTCTCTACCGGTTAACTCATATAATAGTGTGATATATTTTATTTTTTCTTCGTTAGATTGAGATTCTTTAAGATGAGTATAATAATCGTTGTAATCTATTTGTTCTTCGAAATCTAACGCATCTGCATCATAATAAGAATTAATAATATTGTTATAACAATAATCTATTTTTTGTTCTATAGATAAGATTTGACCTTTTATAGTAAAGTTTTCATCTTCTAATTTTTTTAATTCTTCTATACTAGTTATAGATTTTTTTTCTATTATATAAATTAGTTCTTCTATTAATTCTTGATTTTCTTCAGTTGAATTATTGGTAAGATTTTTTATTAATTCATCCATATATTATCTCCTTATAGTTTCTTTTTAAATCCTGATAGAATGCTATATGTTTCTTCAAAAGATATAATTTCTATACTATTTCTTTTTATTACTACTTCTTTCATATACTGTCTTTCTTCTAATTGTTGGAAAGCATATGGGTTTCTAATTTTCATATCAAATAATATATTAGCTATTTCTAACATCATTTCATATATTTCTAAATCATCAATAGAATATTGTTCTATGTGGTAATTTAATTGATTTATGTATTCTACTAATGCTTTATATTTATAAGCTTTTTCTTTGCCATATGAGTAGGCTTCTTTTTCAGTTTCTTTAGCGTATATTTTATTGATAATTGCTTGCATATTTAGTCTTAGTTGTTCTAATCTTTCATCATCAGATAGTTGATAGCTTTCGTTTTGATACTTTCTTTTTTTACCTTTTAAGAAGTTTTTTAACTTAGTAGATTCTCTTTTATATCGAGTTACTACTCTACAATATGGATCTAAGTTTCTTAATTCTTCTATGGATGTTTTAAAACTTGGAATTTCAAATTCAGTTCTGTTACTTAAAATGTTTTCTTCTATATAGTTCTTTTTTTCTAATCTTAGAAATGATGGATAATTAAGTACTTGCATACCTAAATATAGGTTGGCTAGTGTAATCATTTCTTCTATTAAGTTTACTGAATATTGATTATCTTGATGAAGATTTTCTGAGTTAACTAATTGTTTTAAATAATCAATAAATTCTTTTATTGTTATTTGATCTATGTAATCTAGATTATCTGCTCCACAATTATTAAAGTTACTTTCTAACGCTTGGAGAGCATACATTAGTCTATTATGGTCACTATATTCACTTTGAATAGTAAAAGCATTATGTTGTTTCTTTTTAGCAGTATATTCTGTGCTAGTTTGTTCTATTCTTCTTTTTTCTCTATCATAGTATGCTTTAAATCTTAATAGTTCCATAATTATCTCCTCTTTTTAGTACTTAGCATAAGTTCGTCGGTTGCTAATACAACATTAAATGAGTCCCCTATTTGACTTATTGCTATATCGTCTTCGTGTTGGATAGTTGTATCGTATAGACCGTGTCCGTCTGTTGCTATTACTATAGGTATTCTCTCTTCTATATATCTTTTATATCTTATTGTTTTTTCATGATCTATGTTTCTTAATTTTTTGTTGGATGATGCATTTATTTCTACTACTACATCAAACTTTCTTAGTAGATCAAAGTATTCTTTTGTATCATTAAAATATACTCCATGACCTATCCTTATTTCTGGAGGTGGGATGATCCCTAATGCTGTTTGAGGGGCTAGTTCTTTTAACATTTTTAAAGTTTGATATATATTGTCTTCGCTTCCTCTGGTTTCTCCACCATGGATTCTAAATGTATTCATTGTATGACTTAATATATAGTCTTTTTGTAATACATCAATTATTATTTTTAGCTTATTATAAAAACTAACTTCTGATTCTGGTGAACGCGATAATTCATCATCTCTAAATGGTAGTTCTTGTCCCATTATGTCAAACCCAACAATATTCTTTTGTTTACCTTGAAGTGCTCCTGCTAATGCTTGTTCATGACTCCATTCTAATCCTCTTGTTAAGGCTGGAGCAGAATCTTTAGCAAAGTTATTAGCTTTTCTTTCATTACGATTTTTAGAACTTGGATCATATATAAATGCTAGGTTATCTCTATTGGTGCATAACATAAAACGGCATTCTATTTGTTCTCTAATACTTTCCTTGATATATATATTTTGAATTATTCTTAAGTTAGCAAAACTAATTTCTACATATTTAACACCTTGAGATATTAATTCTTCTAAGGCTATATTCAAATATTCGCTGTAGATGAAAGCGTCTATAGATTCTTTATCAGTTAATTTATTTGGATTATAATATTTAAAATAGTTGAATGTTTCACGAGGATAATCTATTCCTTGTGCTATACAAAGTAATATAAATTTAGTAAATTCTTCTCCTGCTGTACTAAAAATACTTAATAATAATCTTCTTGGTACAAAATAATCGCTCATAGTTTGACCATCTTTTATTTCTGTATATATAGTTAGAGCATTTTTTAATTCTTCGTCCGTCATAGTTAAATATGGTTCAATATTGTTTCTTACTTTATTTGATACATTATTTATTCTTAATAATTCTTTAAGTGCTGGTTTATACTTATTAAATAATTTAACAAAGTTTTCTCCTGATAACATACTAAGTAAATGTGTATGTAATTCAGTTCTAGTTTGAGTATCAAATAAATTTGTTATATTTATTTCGTTATTGCTCATATTATCACCACTTTAATTATAACTAATTTCTTTAGAAGATACCATATAAAAAGGTATTGAAATTCAATACCTTAATCAATCTTTATAAGTTCGTATTCTCTACTTCCTACACCTTGTTTTTCTGATGCTTCAATAGTTAATAATCCGTTTTTAGATTCTATTCTTTCTACTAATGTATCTCTTCCTGGATCTTTAGAATTATATACTAAATCTATACAAGCTTGGTCTAGTGCTACTGGATCTAGTGATGCTAGTATACCGATATCATTCATACATGGTGCTTTTGCGTTTGCACAACAGTCACAGTCTACTGACATATTAACCATTGAATTGATGTATACAATATTTTCTTTGAAAAAGTCTTTTATTGTTACACAAGCATCTCCCATTGATCTTAAGAAATTATCATGGTCTGCAGAAAATAAATCTAGGTATGTAGCTTTGTATTTACCACTACAATGGATATATCTTTTACCTTGACTAGATGCTAATCCTATAGATATATTTTTTAATGCTCCACCAAAGCCACCCATTGGATGTCCTTTGAAATGAGATAAAACTAATAACGAATCGTAGTTTTTCATTTTAGTTCCAACATAATTTTTTTGAATTATTTCTCCGTTTGGGTTTTCAAGAAACTCTTCGCCTTCACTATCTAGGATATCTACATTAAAATTAGTACTCCATCCATGTTGTTCCATTAATTTAGTATGTTTTTTTGTAGTGTTTCTAGCTCCTGGATATGCTGTATTACATTCTACTACTGTACCATTAACATATTCTATTACATCTTTTACGAATTCAGGTCTTAGATAGTTTTTGTTACCTTTTTCTCCTGAATGTAGTTTAACTGCTACATTACCTGGTAATTCTTTACCTATTTTTTTATATAATTCAATTAGACTTTGTGGTTCTAATTTACTTGTGAAGTATACTTTACTTTTCATGTTATCTCTCCTTGTATTAATTATAACATGATGTTATTGTTTTTTTAATTTATATTCTAAATATTTTTCGAAGGTTCTTAATCCGTATGTTTGGTTATAATAATTAGGGTATTCATTTAGATGAGCTAATGCTATTTTAGCTGTTGTTATTATATTATCATTAGTTACATTAGTAAGTTTATTTATTGTACCATGTTCTAATTCGATATTCATTCCATCTAAGAATTCTTCTAAAGTATATTTATCAAATGTTATACCTAGTATAGATGCAGCATATATTGCATCTTTTTTATTAAACATAATATCACCAATATATTATATGTTTTTATATAAAAAGACATCGTTTATGATGTCTTTTAGTTATGCTCCAGGTGTTCCTGGTTCTCCTTGAGGAATAGTTAAATTTAAAACAAAGTTTGGTGCTGTTCCTGTTATTGATGCTTCTGCTTCAGTACCTGGTTCTCCAGTTGTTACTGTTCCAATAGTTAATGTTGGTGTTAAACCATCTTCTCCTGCTGGTCCAGGTTCACCTTGTGGACCTGCTGGCCCTGCTTCACCTGCTGGTCCTTGTGGTCCTACTTCTCCTTGTTCCCCTTGTGGTCCTGCTGGACCCACTGGTCCTTGTTCACCTTGATCTCCTTGTGGTCCTGTTTCACCGATAGGACCTTGTGCCCCTGCTGGACCTACTGGTCCTACTTCTCCTTGAGGAATTGTAAGATTAAGAATGAAATTAGGCGCTGTTCCTGTTATTGATGCTTCTGCTTCGCTTCCTGGTTCACCAGTAGTAACTGTACCTATAGTTAATGTAGGTGTTCCTGGAGGAGTTATTGGTGGTCTTGTACCACAACAACAAGTTTGTTTGGGCATGTTCTGTTGTTCACACTCTATTCTTTTTCTTATTTCATCAAAATTCATATAATACTCCTTTCAATATATTGTATGAATTAGATATATTGAAACATAGTTTAAATTAACTAAAAAAAGTGTTTTACAACACTTTTTATTTATCTAGACCATTTATATTTTCTTTTATTATATTAATAGAATTTTGAAGTCTTTCTTCTTCTAATGGAGTTAGATTTAATCTTATACGTCTTTCTGCTCCTTTTTCATTTAAGATGGCTGGTAATCCAATATATACATCATTATATTCATCATATACTGATAATGGTATTATTATGTTTTCATTACCTAGTATGGCATTGGTAATTCTTACCATGGCCATACCTATTCCATAATAAGTAGCACCTTTTCTATTAATTATTTCATATGCTGCATTACGTACATCATCTTCTATTTCATCAAGTTCTTTTTTAGAAAAAAATTCTTTAATATTTTGAAGACTTATATTTGCATTACTCCATGGAATAAATTCTGAATCACCATGTTCACCAATAACATAGGCTTGAACGTTTTTAGGGTTGATACACATTTTTTTACCGATTATAAGTTGTAATCTTGCTGTATCTAGAGATGTACCTGTACCTATTACTCTACTAGCAGGTAGTCCTGAATATTTATATGTTAAGTATGTCATAACATCTAAAGGATTTGTTGCTACTACAAATATTCCATCGAAACCTGATGCCATTACTTTATCAACTATGTCTTTAAATATAGCGGCATTTTTATGGATTAAATCCATTCTTGTTTCTCCTGGTTTTTGAGCGGCTCCTGCTGCTATTACTACTATTCTTGCGTCTTTACAATCTTCATATTCTCCATTACTAATACTTATTTTAGATGGTGCATATGCAAGGCAATGGTTAAGATCCATTACTTCTCCATCTATTCTATCTTTATTTAAATCTATAAGAACTAATTTGTTTACGTATGTTCTTTGGTTAAGTAATGCATATGCATAACTCATACCTACGTTACCACAACCAATTAAAACCACTTTATTATTCATATATTATTCTCCTTAAAATTCTTCTACAGCATCTATGTCTTCGTTATTTAGTGCTTTTATATTAATGTAGAATCCTGCTCCAACGTAGTTTCCACCAGCTTGTTTAATTAAGTCTTTACAAGCTTGTAGTGTTCCTCCTGTAGCAAGTACATCGTCCATTACGTAGAAGTTTTTACCTTCGTAGTTATCATTTTTAGGTAGACATATAACATCTACACCATATTCTTTTTCATATTCTGCACTATATACTAAATCATCAGGTAGTTTACCTTTTTTTCTTACTGGAATGAATCCAATACCTAGTTTGATTGCTACTGGTGCAGCAAAGATATATCCGCGAGATTCTGGACCTACTATGTAGTCAGTTCCTTCTGGGATAAATGTACACATCTTATCAATAATAGCTTTGAAGTCGTCTTTATCAGCTAATTTCGGAGAGATGTCTACGAATGTTACTCCTTCTTTTGGAAAGTTTTCGATAGTTCTTAGTTCTGCCATATTAATTCTCCTTTACCTTACATAGATATTATAACATAAAAAAAATAGACTATGTCTATTTTTATCCTTTGAATGATGCATCTACATAATAGATTGGTTTTCTATCTTGTACACATTTCTTTTCCCAGTCAGACATTATATTACTCTTGATAGGATTTTCATCATTGTGTAAGTCTAAACTTACTCTATCAAATACATACCAATATTGTGATAAACTTTGTAATGAATATTGGAATAATCCTTTGTTATCAGTTTTCATTATGATATGTTTATCTTTTTTAAATATTTTATCGTATAATCTTAAATAACTTTCATGAGTAAATCTTTTCTTTTCATCATGTGCTTTTGGCCATGGTTCAGAGAATGTTAAATAAATAGTATTTATTTCTCTACCAAAGAATGTATCTATCGCTCTTGCATCAGCACATATAAGTTTTAGGTTTGGTATATTTTTATTACTTAATTTTTGTACTGCTTTAACTAATTGATCTTCACTTATTTCTAAACCAATGAAGTTTATTTTTGGATATGTAAGAGCCATATTAATTATGAAGTCTCCTCTACCCATTCCTAATTCTAAATGAATAGGATTGTTGTTTCCAAATACTTGATTCCATTTGTGTTTATTTTCTTCTGGATTTGTTACCATGAAGTCTGATCTATTAATTATTTTATCTGCGTCTTTAAATTTTTTGTATTCCATATAGTTCACGCCTTTCGTGTGAGTATTATATCATTATTTTTTATATAGTCAATTTTATGCTACTTTTTTGTAGCTATTGTTTCACGATATTTTACTTGTGTTTCAATATCTTTCTTACTATTATTGATTATATCTTTATCTATTATTAGTTGATTTTCTTTTACTAGTAATACAATTGTAGAACCACCAAGTTTGAAATAGCCTTTTTCTTCTCCTTTAGAGAATTCTTTTGTTATGTTGTTTACTATTTTACCAACCATCATAGCTCCTACTTCGATATATACTATTTTGTCAAAGTTTTCTGTTTCGATAATACTATATTCTCTTTGATTTTCTTTGTATATTTTATATTTACTAGATATTGATCTAACTGTATGTAGTTTACCGTCTATTGCATTGTATTTTAATAGTTTTCCAGTATCTGGATAACAATAATGATGATAGTCATCTACACATAATCTAAATACTAAACATTTACCATTTTTAAATTCAGATAAATCTTCTTCGTTATTAACGAGTTCGTTTAAATCATATGTACTACCTTTGATTTTAAGCATTAAATCATCTGTAATATCATATGCTAATACTTTAGAGTCAGCTGGAGATATAAATCTCTTTGGATTATGTGACATTGGTCTTTTTTCTTCGTTGATTGTTCTCGTAAAAAAGTCATTGAAGTTTTGATATTCTTCTTCAATGAATTCGTTCATATCGATATTATTTTTTTTGATAAATTTTTCTATTTTTCTTTTACTATATTTAGAATCATTATATTGTCCGCTTAGTTTTGATATTCCTGGATTAACTAGTCCTTTTAGAATTAGTCTTCCTAGGATTGTGTTATATAAGAATTTTAAACCGAGGTCCCCAGATTCTTTTTGGGTATAGTAATCTTTTGTTTCTCTACTATATATTTTTGTCATAGTAACACCACGTAAGTTATTATTGTTGATACTGCTAATATAGATGCTGCTATATAAGCCCATTTACTTGTTGGTTTTTTTAATTTAAATTTATACATATTAAGGAATGCTTCTACATATACAAGTATTGTAAAGAATACGAAGAATGTTGTTTCACCTAGTACATAGCTTAATAAGTAGAATATTGGGAATACAGCTGCTGCCATTGTTATTGGTAGTCCTTCGTAATATTTAACTGCTTTTCCGTCTTTAGTTGCTGTTACTACGTTGAAGTATGCTAGTCTTGCTACTCCTGCTATTGCTAGTAATATAAATGATATTACGTTATACCATTTAGTGAATCCTAAAGATATAAATATTGTTATTGGTAATATTGCAAAACATACTAAATCTGCCAATGAATCTAATTCTATTCCGAATGCTATTTCTTCTTTATTTCTTTTGCATGCTCTTGCTATTTTTCCATCGAACATATCACAAATTCCTGCTGCCATTAAGCACATTAATGCATAATGTGATTCTCCTAATGCGCTTGCTAAATATATTCCTAATATTGCAAATGCAAGTCCTATATATGTTAAATAAACTGATTTATTCCATTTTCCTATAAACATGTTATTACTCCTCACTTGTGTTCATGTATGCTATAAGTGTAACATTTTTTTTATAAATAACCAAGTCTTTTAGTTGTTTATGTATTTTTCGTATGCATTATTTATATCGTTTATTAGATCATTACTAGTGTCTATAAATGTTATATTAAACTCTTTGCATTCTTGTTCTATTTGTTTACTTAAATTTACTAGTTTAATTATTGTACTTAGTAATTCTTCATCTGTTCTTTTTCTAGTCCAAGATTCTTCTCCATCATATTTTCTTATGATATTAAATTTATCTTGTGGTGTTATGTTTGGATATCCAAAGTAGTATATATCCCATTTGTTTGGATCTATATATTTAATTATATCTCTTGGTAAGATATGAGCTGAATCTATTATAAAAGGTTCATCTTTATCATTCATAATATTCATTACTCTTGATAGTAGTAATGCTAAGTTAGAACTTGATTGTTCTTCTATTACTACGTTACTAGTTATTTTTGTTTCTGGGAAGTTATGTTTCAATGAAGAGGCAAAATAATCTAGTGGTATATGGTTGTATTTTTTGTTTTCACAAATTTTTTCGGCAAATGTTGATTTACCTGATTTAGCTATTCCAGCTATAAATATATGTTTAGTCATATTTACTCCTTAAAATAATTTTTTGTTGTTAGTTTGATATTCTGTTAAGTCAAAATTATTTTTTAGTGCTATATTTATTAGTTCTTGAGGAGATGCATTTTCTACTTTAGATAATTCTATTATAGCTAGTGGTGATGCGTTATACATTGCTGTACCAAAGTAGTCTATTAAATCTTCTCGTAGTTTATCGATATTTATTTCCATAAGTATCACCTCGTATATAAAATTATAACATAAAAAAATAGTAAAGAGTTTATTCTATTACTAAAGTTTCTTTACTATATTTTTTTACTAGTTTAAGTATTTCTTCTTTTTTAGAAATGTCAAAAAAGAAATATAAATGTGTATCTGTTAAGAATGTTATAGTATGTTTTTTTATTACTATTGCTGTTATTTTGTTCCAGTTAATATTTATCTTTATGTTATAGAATGAT
>JAZOOK010000144.1:0-2696 GCA_045654965.1 Candidatus Coprovivens sp.
AGAACATTTTGATTTAGATAAAATAGTTAAAGATATAAAATATTTACATGAAAATACTTGTTTAAATATGAATGATTTTAACTTTATGATAGGGTTTGATTATAATTCAAATGGAATACTTCATCATATAAGTGAAGAAGAACAAGTAGAAATGTTTGTTAGAATGCATAAAGAATTTGATGGAACTGATTTAGACGAAGGCGTTAATGGTGCTTGGTTCAATGAGTTTGGTCCTGATTATTGCACTAATTGTACTAATTGTGGTGAAAAGTTTTTCTTACTAGAGAAGAACGGAGATATTTATTCTTGTGTAAGAGGACAGAAGAATAAAGATTTCTATTATGGAAATATTTATAAAGATGATGTATGTACTATACTTAATAACGCAAAAGAGAAAATGTTAGCTAACCATAGAAGAGTTGGTTTTAATGAAGAGTGTAGTAAATGTAAATATCTATATATATGTAAAACAGGTTGTCCTTTTGTAAAGAATACATATAAAGATAACAAATCATATACATGTAAATTACAACAAGAGCTGTACAAGAAAAGAGAGTATCAAGAAGATAGTTTTAATGATGAAACTGTTTATGAGTATGTTAGTGAAATGCATCCAGAGTTAGCAATGCAATATTATCCTAATAGAAGAGTTAATGAATTTAAGTCTTTAGAAGATTTAATAGCTGAAGATTCTAAATTAAAATATATTTATGATAGTGAATGTTTTGTATTAAATGTAGATGGTGTAGATTATAAGTTAGAATCTCAAATACTTAAGAAATTTAGAGAGATGATATATATAACACCTGATAGTGATATTAATTTGTATATTAAGAATGATTTATTAGATCAAGAATGTGATTATCCTAATAATAATTCATTATATATGATATTGCTAAGTGGGAATTTAATACAATATGGTGATGAGGGAAGAACTAAGCAAGAACATATTGCTACTCATCAAGTATATAAAGGTGTACTAGAAAGAAATGAATCTGATAGAGAAGGTTTCTTTAAGTACAATATTACAAATATGATAAAAGAATATGGTAAGTATTTAGATAAAGATAATCCTAATAATATATTCTTTACTACTAATGCTTTAAGAGATTATCACTATACTAAACAAAAGAATAATGCTTATTATCATATTGATGCAATTAATTTACCATTTCAAAATATAGAATTTTACTATATAGGAGGAGAATAGTTATGTTAAATAGAAATCCTGAAACATATAATGAAATAGTTCATTTAAAGAAGATGTTAGATTTAGCTAAGTATTATGCATTATCTACTGAAGTAATGGATGAAGTTAGTGATTTTATATTAGCAGATCCAAAGAATAGTGTTGTTTGTGATGCTTCTAGAATGGTTTTAAAATCTAATGGAACAGAACAAAAGACATTTGCGGTTGCTAAGATGAGTAGTTCTATTGATGGACTTACTTTAACTGCTAAGTCATTAGTTGTTATTCCACATTACACACCATCTTCTAGTGGCGGATATAGTGGTGGTTCATCTTCGAATAATAATAACAACAATAATAATAACAATAATAACAACAATAACAATAATTAGGTGATGTTATGATAACAGAAAAGAAACATGAAGAAAGATTAAAAAATATTGGATTAAATATAAAGACTAAGTATAAGTCTTTTGATAAAGTATTAGAAAGAAATACTGATGGTTCTAAGAACGATAATATACCTGAAGGTGTAAGATTATGTAAGGATTATTATTATAGAGGTCAAGTAGTTCACAAAGAAACTTTATTTGATTCAAGAATTATTTATAAGTTTGAATTTAATCATGGAGATAAGGAACAAAAATGTCCTAACTGTGGAAGTGTTGGTACATTAGAAGAATTTAATAATGGATGTCCTTATTGTGGTACTCATTATAATTTAGATTATGATAATAAAGATCTAGGTGGTAAGTATTATTATGATAGAACTTTAAAAGGACATGGGTACGTAGTTAAGACTTTGGTAATAGATTTAATAGTATCATTTTTAATATCATTATGGTTCATTACAACTACTAGTAGAACTTTTACAATATTTGATATGAGTAAGGTATTGTTAGGAACTGTACTTATTGGCGCAATATTGTTCTTTGTATTCTATTATTTGGATGCAGCGATTGTGTTGTCTTTTGTAAGAGCTAAGAAAGATAGATTAAATAAAGCACAAATAGATTTCTGGGAAAGAATGACTAAACATAATATTACTAAGACAAGTTTTTATAATAATATGAACTTTGAATTAAGAAATGTATATTATGGAGATAAGTATCCTAATGTAGTAGATTATGATATCTTAGATTATAATTGGTTTAAGGAATCTGAAGATAAAGATGGTTTCTATATAACTGTTAATATGGATATTAGATTAGTAGAATTTAAGAATGGTAAAGTAAAGAGTGATACTGATTCTAAGACTTATAAATTTAAGAGAGTTAAAATAGATAAAGTTCTTGATAAGGGAGTTAATATTATTCAATGTCATAACTGTGGTGCATCAGTAGATGCTACTAAGGGAGAATGTGAATATTGTGGTACTAAAAATAACTATTTACAAGAATGGTATTTGGTTGATGTAGATGAATAGAACTAGATAGAGATGTCTAGTTTTTTTATGATATAATTTTAGTAGGTGATTGTTATGTATAAACAAGCTTTTGAATTGATG
>JAZOOK010000145.1:0-8017 GCA_045654965.1 Candidatus Coprovivens sp.
GCTATATAATCACCTGTACAATAATCTAATCCGGCTAACATAGCAGCTTCTTTTCCGAAATTTTTTGTGAATGATATAAATCTTATTCTTTTATCTTTTGAAGCAAATTTTTTTATTACTTCTAAAGTTTTATCGCTTGATCCATCGTTAACAAAGATTAATTCAAAAGAATTTTTTTTCATTACATCCATTGTTTTTTTCATTTCTTTATAAAATAAAGGTAATACTTCTTCTTCATTAAAACATGGGACAATAATACTTATTTTTTTCATAAATATCACTCTTTTCTACTTAATTATTTTAGCATATTAAGGGTAATAATTCATTAAATTACTTATAATATATTTTTATATTAGAAAAAAGATATCTTATGATATCTTTTTATTTAATTTATCTATTTCTTTTGGAGATATGTTGTTTATACTTATTTTCCATTCACCATAAAGATTAAATATTATGTTTATACTATTTTCTTTTATTTCTATTGTAGTATTATCTTTAGATATTTTATTAGAATATATTTTATATACTTGTTCTAATGTATTTTGTACTTTATCAAAATCTATAAGTGATATTATTCTAGTTGAACTACAAATAATTTGATTATTATCTTTTTTGGGTTCATATGCAGTATATATTATGTTATATGAATTTTCACTTTGTTTTTTTATATATAAATTTGATTTTTCGTATGTCCCTGAAATCATACAATCTTCAGCTAATGCTTTAGCATAGTCTACTATGTATTCGGCATTAATATCTTGAGTAAATGTATGTGGCATATTTATTCCCTTTCTATATTTGATCTAGTTCTTTTGTAATATCTTCTTGTGAAATTCCCTTACCAATAAATACGATTTTAACCATTTTATCTCCATAGAATTCATCCCAATCTCTTTCGATATCTGGATTAGCTTCTCTTACTTCTTTTTGGAATTCTGGTGATTCTGATACTAACCATGGACCTGCTTCTGTTAGATCTTTTAGTGAACCAGCTTGTTCAAACATGTATGACATATTTTTATCATCATTGAAGTATGTTATACCTTTTGCTCTTATTATTTTTTTAGGCCATGGTTTAGATATATATTCATAGAATTTTTTTCTATCCATTGGTTCTCTTCTATAATAAACGAATGTGTTGATACCATATTCTGCTACATGATTATGACCATCTTCATGGTTGTGTCCACAATGACAAGCGTGACCTTCTTCATGATGATGTCCGCAATGACATTCGTGTTCTTCATCGTGATTGTGTTCACAGTGACATTCATGTTCTTCTTCGTGATGACAATGTCCACAGCAATGGTGTTCTTCTTCCTCTTCTGGTATGAATTCGTCTATTTCTTTATACCAACCACTTGATGTAGCAATACGTTCAAAATCGAATGATTTTGTTTCTAATATATCTTTTAAATTAACTTTAGCATAGTTTGTTTCGATTACGTTAGCATTTGGTTGTAAAGCGTCTAGAACATTTTTTACACTTTCTAAGTCTTCTTTAGATACTTCATCTATTTTATTTAGGATGATAGTATTACAGAATTCTATTTGTTCTATTATAAGTTTAGTTATATCATCTTGAGTATCGTTTAATAGTTCTGCTCCACTACTCCATTCATCGCTTAAACGTTTTGCATCTACTACTGATACTATTCCATCTAAATAACATAATTTAGGCATTTTATATTCTTCATAAGCATCTTCCAATGCACATATAGTTTGAGCAATAGGAATAGGTTCACAAATACCACTTGCTTCAATTAAGATATAGTCGAATTTTTCTGTTTCTATAATATCTTGGAGTTGTTCTAATAAATCAGTATTTAATGTACAACAGATACATCCGTTTTGTAACGCTACTAGTGAATCATCTTTACCACTAACTACTCCGCCTTTTTGAATTAAGTCAGCATCTATGTTTACTTCACCAATATCATTTACGATAACTGCTATTTTATATCCTTCTTGATTATTTAAGATATGATTTAATAGTGTTGTTTTACCACTTCCTAAATAACCAGTTAATATTGTTATAGGTATACTTTTTTTCATATTTAATCGCCTCTTTACTAGTTTATTATATTATTTTTTGTTTTTTTTAACAATAGAAAAAAGGACTGAGTCCTTTTAATCTAATTTTATATTTAAGTATTCACCCATTAAGTTCTTAGCAACTTCTAGATAAGCAATTGATGCTTCTAGGAAATCATCTTCAGATTCTGTTCCTTCTTTTAAATCTAGTATTTCTTGACTTCTCAATGGATTTAAGTTTATTCCTTCGTTTTGAGCTAATGCTGAATATGCTACTATTATTTCTTTTATTGAATTAAGTAGTTCTTCTCTTTTAGATTTTATATCTAGTTTTTTTACTTCTTCAATATATTCATAAAATGATTGTTCTAATTCTTTCATTTTCTTTTCTTTCCTCCAGTATATAATTCTTGAATTTCTGGTGTTTCCATTGCTTCAAAGTCTAATCTTTCTGGGTTTAATTTTCTATTTAATAATTTCCAAAAGAAATTTCTTTGTTTATATCTTGCTCTTGCTTGAACAATAGCACTGTCTTTTTCTTGTCTTTGACGAAGTGCTTCTGCTTGTTCTCTAGCAACTCTTCTTTCTGCATTTTGTAAATCTTCTAAGTATATATATGCATGTTTTGAATGAGCAAAGTCCCCGTCTTTAAGACCGTTTTTATGTTCATTATACATTAAGACAAATGAGCCTAATTCTTCTTTTATTTTTGGATCAAGAGATGGGTCTATTAAATACTCTTCAAACCCTTGATAACTAGATGGAATTATACCATCTTTGAAATATTTTTGAAAATGACTGTAAAATTCTATAGATTCTTTTTTGTATCTTTCATTTCTTCTACGAGATAATTCTTTTTCATCTTCTGCAAATAATACAACTTTATGATGACTTCTATAAACATTGTCATAATAGTAGTCACCATTTTTCCATACACCATCATCGCTTGTTATTGTATATCCCATTGAATAGTATTTATAATTTTCTTCCTCTTCTGTTTTAACTGTAAAGAATCCTCTTGAACTTTCCATTCCTTGCCATGCACGTGTAGAAATGTGTTTTTCACTATCAAACCTATCACTATATTCTAAGGTAGTTAGTTTTGATCTTAATTCTTCTAATTTATTCTTTAAGTCACGTGCTTTTGTTTTGTTTTTTTCTGATACTTGTGGTTCGTATATAAATAAGCTATCTAGAGACATTGTTGCTATGTCGCAAAATAAATATAAAGGAAATTCAGGCGAATTTATGTCTGATGATAAATCATTATCTGGTCCTAGATAATGTAGAGGAAATTCTCCGTTTAAATATATTGCTCTTTCTTCTTCTGACATAGTATTAAATGTATTTAACATTTTCTCTGCAGATTCTAATGCTATATCTAGACCTTTTGATTCTTCTTCTTGATCTATATATCTTGGAAATCTTCTAAAAGTATTGTAAACAATTTTTGCCATTGTTTTACCGTGAGAAAATCTATCTCTTCTTATTTGATCTTCTCTTGTATTGTACATATTAATCACCTACTATATAAATTTTATCATATTTATATAAAAAAGATAGTAATTATTTACTATCTTTTTTTAATATAATCTATATATTTCGTTGTAATCTGCAGCTGGTAGTTCGCCTTCTTCAATAAGTCTTGAATATTCAGTACTCATGTAGATGTCTCTTATCTCTTTGTAGTGCGCTGCTCTTCTTCTTGCTCTAGCATCTCGTTTCATATATTCTAAGATTTCTTCTTCAGTGTATATGTCTTCGCTTTCTGTTATACCAGTAGCTTGTACTAATGCTATAAACATATCTAATTCTCCGAATAGTTCTTCAAATTCATCAGTATCTTCGTTATATGTTTCTAATAATTCTTGGTACCAACTGTTTTCAGCTATAATATCTTCGATGTATCTTCTTCTATCAAATATATGTTGTTTTTGTACTTCACGAATCAGATTCCAATCTACATTTGGTGATGGTTCTCCATCAATTGTATTTCCATCTAAATCGAAATCTCTATTTGTATAAATATTGATACCATTTACTAAGAAGCCTTGATCGTTATATTTACGACGACCACCTAGATAATTACCATTTTTAGAGAAACCATGTTTATCTCTTCTGTGAATGTCTAATCCTTCATCATCGTATTTAGAGTCTGTTTTGATATATTTACCATCTACTTTTTTATACCAATATCCATCTATATCAAAATGATTTTTATTATATGGTTTTCCAGTTATTTTGTGAATTCCTAGATAATTGAAGTTATTTGGATCATATTCAGATAATCTTCCTTCTCTATTTTTTCCAGAACTAGGATATCTATATAAATGTAAATAATCGAATCCGTGTTCATCTCTAATGTGAGATGTTTTTTCATGTACATGGTGTCTTGACCAACCTTCTGAATTGTATCTACTATTAGTTTTTACTAGTTTGCCATTTTCATCTGTTGTCCACCAAATTCCATCTCTATCGAAACCTTCTTCGTCAATGTGTGTACCTGTTGCATAATTTATACCATTATAGTCAAATCCGTTATCATCATATATTTTACTTGGTATATGAAGACTTGGCTTATATAAATGATCTATAGTAAAGCCTCTTTCATCTATAGGACTATATACTCTTTCTCTAAATTTAGTATATATAAATTTTCTTTTATCTATAGTCCAACCATCTTCATTAAAATAACTATATGTATTATATAACTTACCGTGATCATCTGTTTTCCAATAGTAGCCATTTCTATCAAAATTATATGTATTTAGGAATGTCCCTGTTTTTGAATGAATACCATTTATATCAAAACCATGTATATCATAGTATGTTCCTTGAATGTTGTTTCGATGGTAATATTTATCTGTATATAATATTACATCTTTATGGAATTCAACAAATCCGTCTCTATCTATTTCATCTACAGGTCTATGGTATTTTCCTCTATAATCGAAACCATAGTCGTCAACGATATCTAAGAACATTTCACCATTTTCTCTTTGTGTTACACCATATACATTGTGTCTTAATGTTTCTTTGTCTCTATTCCAACCTTTATCGTTAAACATTGAGCCTGTATTTACATATGTTCCATCTGCTTGTTTTCTATGCCAAAAACCATCGATATCAAATCCTGCAGGATCTAGTGTTGTCATTGTCCTATGATGAATGCCGTTAGCTAAGAAACCATATTTATTATATATTTGACCTTTCTTTATTGCTTTTCCAGTTTTTGGATCTATTTCATATAAGAATCCTTTTCTATCAAACATCTTGTCATTATATACATGATTTGTTTTTCGTCTTTGACCATTAAGAGAAATTTCCCAATACATATCATCATTACCAAAGTATTGCTCATCATACTCTTTTCCAGTAATACGATGAATGCCATTTCTATCAAAACCTTTTCTATTATAATTATCGATATCAAATCCACTTTCATCATATTTTGTATGAGTGTTTTCTTTGTATTCATTTGTTTCTGGATCTTTTCTATACCAGTTACCACTTATATCAAAACCTTTTGGATTGTGTATTGTTCCTGTTTCTCTATGTAAGCAGTTAATATCAAATCCATGACTATCATAAATATCTCCAGTATCTTTATGTTTTTGTGTGATATCAAAACCATGCTTATTATATTTACTGTCTGTTTCTTTATGTAATTTAGTTCCTATATGGAAATGGTATTGATCATAATATTCGATGTCTCCGCCATCTTTAGCATAATAGGTTCCTGTCCAAATGTTCTTTCTTAATAATTTTTTAGGTCCATTTATAACGAAACCGCGATCGTCTATAAATTTATAATCATTGCCATTATATAAAATACCATATTTTCTTAACATAGTAATTTCTTCGAAATTGTAAGTATAATTATTAAAAATACTTCTACTTGTATATAAGGCATTTCTAGTAGAATAGAACTCTTGTCCTATTGGATAATTGTTGCTAATACCAAGTTTTGTTAATTCATAATTTATTAATTCGTAATCATAATCGTTTATATGTTCTAGTAAGTCTCCTAATTCTGTGTCAATTCTTATTGTTTCTGGAGTTAATACTACATCGTTTTCACATAGAATATCTAATACTTTTAATAATAGATTGATTCTATCTAATGATTTTAAATGAGATATTCCAGCCATTTCGTTAATACGATTACATATTTCTGTGAATTGTCTTTGAATTGCACTTACATTAAATAGTTGAACTCTATCTAATTTTCTTCTTTGTTCTCTAGATAATTCTCCGAATTCAATATTCCAAATATTATATTCGTTACACAATTCAATTATTTTTTTAGTATTAGTTTTATCATATTCGCTAAGATTATATTTATTTAAATCAACATTTATAAATTTTTGGTATTTTTCTTGAATTCTTTTTAAAGTTATAGCTTTTTTTACTTCTTGATGTACTTGGGAATTTACACTTGGATATCTTCCGTATTTATCTATCCAGAATAAAGCATCTTTTAATTTTTCTAAATCTGATGTAACAGTCTTTTTATTTACTAGTCTATCCATGTCTAGGTTAGAATAGTTATTAAATTTATCAAATACAACTGGCGTATCATATTCAGTATATTCTTTACTTGGATCTAAAGCATATATTACTCTTCCTAAGTGTTGTAAAGATAATATTAAATGTTCACTGTCTATTTTTCTAAAATTAAAACTTCCGTTTATGTTTGGTAAGTGAACCCCTTCATTTAACATATCAATTGCAACTAATACTTTTATATGTTCACTATTATCTAATTCAAAATTTCTCATGACTTTTTGATTAGTTTTTGGATTTCTTCCACTATGAATATAATCAATATGAGGATTTGAATCAATGTCTGCTATATCAAGTTTAAAATCTTCTATACATTCTTCAATGTATTCATCAGTTGTACCTTCATAGCCATGAGGTTTTCTTGGAATAAATAAAATATATTTACCATCTTTTACTTTTATGTGTTCATTTATTATGGTGTCTACACCATTTAATTTGGCTTTATTTACTAGTGAAAGCATTAATTCAACTTCTTCTAATGCTCTCTTTTTAGTAGTTGGTTCTTTAATTTGTTTCGCTACTCCTAGTACTTTTTTGTATTCATATGTTTCATCTAATGAGTAATCAAATGATATTATATTAGGACATATTACATAACCTTCTTGAATGGCATCTATGATATTAATGTCGCATGCTAAATATGGTTTTTGCATTAGTTCATCTGCTGTGTAGTTATCTAGATAAGCTGCCATTGCCATCATCATATCTCCACCATACATGTTGAAATAATCTTCGCCGTTATGTTCTACATATTCATCTCTTTGTGGAGTAGCTGATATACCTAATACTTGTGATTTAGGATTATTATCTACTAATTTTTTTATTACTCTATTCCATGATGGTCCACCAATATGATGGATTTCATCTAATATAATATAATCAGCTTTATATGATGCTAGTTTTTGTTCATCTTGAGGATCTAGTCCTTGATAACAAATTAATTCTAAATGAGGGAAACAATCTCTTACTATGATATTTAATTCTTCTTCACTTAATCCTTCTGGATTTACTCCGGCAACGTATTTAACAATGTTCTTTTTAAAGTTTCTTAAGATTTCTTTTCGTGGGGCTATATATATAATTTTAGAATCACGTCTATCCATCATTTCAGCCATTGCTATAAATGATTTTCCACCACCAGTTGGTAATACAACACCTGCAAATCTTTTATTGCTGGAATGTATTCTATCAACATCATTTTTTATACGTTGTTGAAAGTCTCTTAAACATATTTCTGAATTAGGTATATAGTTTGAGTCTGTAAAAATACCTAAATAATTATTTAATGTCAAACTATTAACATCTCTATTAAATACACCAAAATTTTCTTTTATGAAATCATCTAAATAATCTAATTCACATATTTCATCAAATGTATAACCTTTTAATCTTTTTTCTATAAATAAATTAAATA
>JAZOOK010000146.1:0-2081 GCA_045654965.1 Candidatus Coprovivens sp.
ATAAAGAATTTACAAATAAAACATCTATATACAATTATAATTTAACATCTTTAAATCACGATACTTCAAGTGAAAAAGTTAGAGTAATAAACGAAGATATAAAAACAGTAACATATGGAAATATAAATAGAATAATAGATGATGAAGAGATAAATCCAAATGATATTATAGTAACTAATAATCTTCATTTTAACTATGGTTGGGATATTGCATTTAACCCTAAAAATATAAATGATACAGAATTCTTTAATATAGATAATGAAGTTCAAGCGGTAGAAATGATGTATACTGAACAAAATACATATCTAGAAAATTCAAAAGCGAAAGGCTTTAAATATGATTTTAAAAATGGTAAATACAGTTTTGTAGGAATATTACCTAAATCTAATGAAGACTTTCAATTAAGTACTATTAATCTAGATTCTTTCTTATTATCAAAAAAAGAAGGAAATGTATTAATCGGTCTTCCTAAAATGAATTATCAATCAGAAATAGATGTAGAAAATCTAGTATCTAATTATAATATAAAAGAAATATTTACCGAAAAAGCAAACTTCACTAGAATAGCAGAACGTAATCTATCTATTGCTAAGATGACACAAAAAAATAACCTTACAATAGCAGAAAAGGGTACTATAAAAAGTAAGTTAAAACAAACTCAAACAATAGAAATAGATGAAACTATATATACAGACAAAATAATATTAAATCGTCCATACGCTTATCTTGTTATTAATAATGAAACAAATGACATTCTATTTATTGGTAAAGTAGTAAGAGTAAATGAAGGTAGTTAAATGATTAGTAAAAACTAATCATTTTTTTGTTGTATAATTAAGTTAGGTGATAACATGAAAGAAAAAATATTAGTAAGTACATGTTTACTAGGAGTAAATTGTAAATATAGTGGTGGTAATAACTATAATGAAAAAGTATTAGACTTCATTAAAGATTATGAAGTAATTCCAGTATGTCCAGAAATAATGGGAGGTCTATCTACACCAAGACCACCATCAGAAAGAATAGGGGACAAAGTACTGAATAATCAAAACATTGATGTAACCAACGAATACACTAAAGGTGCTAACGAAACATTAAAACTAGCTCAATTATTTAATGTGAAAAAAGCATTACTAAAAGCTAAAAGCCCATCTTGTGGTAAAGGTAAAATATATGATGGAACATTTACTGGTACATTAATTGAAGGTAATGGAGTAACAGTAGAATTATTAGAATCCAATGGAATAGAAGTAATAACAGAACAAGATTTATAAATAAAAACATATATCATAAATAAGCTCTTTATGGTATAATCTATAATAGGTGAGAATATGACAAGGGGAAATACATTGTTAGAAAACATATCTAAATTAAATACCTTCATTCGTATGACAAAATCTAATGAATTACTAGGTATTTATATAGATAAAATTATTAATAATAAAAGTAAAAAAATGAAATATGTTAGTGATTTTGATTCTATATCTCTAGATTTACTTTATACATCATTACAAATAATGAATTATAAAGATAAAGTAACTAAAGAAGCATATAATAAATTAGATAAAAAAGAACTAAAATATTATTTAGATAAACTAAGAGGTATGTCATATTTTAAAAGACAACTACCTAGTATTAAGAATGAAGAAATCTTAATAGATTATTTAAGAGAAGCATTATCTAAAGGTGAATATGTAATAAATAGTGATAGTACTATTAAATTTGGAAATGGTTTAGTAATAGATTCAGAATGGTTAGTAGAATTTACTCACTTCCTAACAACATCTCTAAATAATAATGTTAACCTATCACAAGATGGAAAAACATATCATTTTAATACAGTAACAATCCCTGAAATAAAAAATAATGATTTAAGAAAATTTATTAAAGATACTAGGTTATTTGAATATAACATTACAAGAAAAGATCATAAGTATCTAACATATCAAAATGTAAAATATCTAATAGATATCTTATCCCCAATAAATAAATATAATTTCAAACAATTACAAGATATCAACAGTATTTTAGCTAAAGAAAATTTTACATTATCTATTAATAAGAAGAGTGTATCTTTCTCT
>JAZOOK010000147.1:0-1936 GCA_045654965.1 Candidatus Coprovivens sp.
TACATAGTGATAGGAAGTTAGGAGGCGCATATGAAAATTTATCCAAGCAAACATAAAATAAAATCTATTCCTACATCTAAAATGGATACAAGTTTAAATATTCCATTGGCATATATAGATATAGATTTTACTAAGTACCACATAGAGAAAATAGTTGATCCTAAATTTTCTATTAATAGCAAGACTATTTTGTATCCAGAACAAGAATTTGAAAACACTGAATTCTTACTATTTAATGAGAGAGAAGAGATAGTTAAAACAGATGGACTATTTGCTTTTAAAGATAATAAATATTTCTTCTCTCCAAGTAACGTTGTTAAGTTTACTCCTAAAGAGTTTTTATGGAGAGCAACTGTTAAAAAGAATTTAGATTACAGTATATCTAATACTTATAACTTAAAGATAGCATGTAAAAATAATGAGACATTAAACAGAACGCTTATATCTACTTTAATGAATCCTTCTGAAAGAAACATGTTAGTATATAGCAATATTAAAATAAACAGTAATGATACTAAACAAGATTCATTTTTAGAAATGGATTCAGCAAATGCAGACTTTGAATTTATAAGATCACACAATTGTGTACACTATGATGTAGAAGAGAGTATAGAAATAGATTTCGAATCATTGCTTAGAGAACATACTAATGTATGGATTGGATGCGAAGATGCAACAGCATTAAATAAAACATTTAATCTTTTAACATCTACAGAGTTTCATCAATTTACTATCGCTAATCCTATTGTAAGCACAAATAATACTATTAGAACGAATAGATATTTTGACCTAAGTTTAATATCTACTCCAACCAATGTGACGATACATAATATATTTACATCGTCAGTTGTACCAGCTTTAATACTAGAATATGATAAACTAGGATTCGTTATCATAACACCATATACCGTATTAGACAATCCTTTAGAACATGAAGGATTTTTATATGAGATAATGATGTATGTTTATATGAACTCTTTTTCATCAACTAAATATGTTACAGAATGGATAACATATGAATTACCAAACTATGAAATTATTAATGGAACATATGCAACCAAATCTAGTTTTGTAAGTAAAAGTAGCATATCATCTTTATTAAAATTAAATGGAAGTTATACTCTAGTTAGTTTAGATATTAAAGATGGAAGCAGTACTCGTTTATTAGCTGAAGAAGATTTAGAGGATACTACTGGTGCTATACAATGTATTGGCCAAAATAATGGTAAGCCTATATTTGCTGTAGACGGTAAATTAACAGGATATGTAGAACCAGAAAAACCTGTTGGTTGGAAGAGCGTATATCACAATGGATATATATATTATCTAGAAAAGCTTTATTTCTTTATTGAAGAAAATATAGCAGACAAGATAATGTTATTAGAATCAGAAAACAATTTAATAGTTAAAGTATATAACTTTAAATCTAGCTCATGTAATATTAACAAACAAGTAGATAGTACATTGCAAATACCATTCATTAAAACAGATGGTGAGCTTGTTCAAAGAATAAGAGAAGCTGAATATGTTGTTTATTATATTAAAGACACAGCTAAAATAGATGTGTGTTATCTAGAAGATTTTGTTGAGTCAGTAGACAAGATTAAATTATTTAATGTATTGGTTGAGCAAACAAATGATGCTGTTGAAATATATGATATGAGACAATTGGGCGGAGGATTATCAGAAGATGAAGAAGATGATTTTGAATTAATGGATATAGGACACATTAACGGTCGTCCTTATAGAATAGCTGGTACATTAGTTTTAACTATGCCATCTAAATATAAACCATATGAAGAGCAGATAAAAAAAGTAATAGATAAGTATAAAACAGCTGAAGACTATATAGCTATTTTTTTTGAAGACGAGGAGAGTGATGATAACTAATGTCTAAACTACATATTATTGATTTCTCTGACGGTATAAGAAGTGA
>JAZOOK010000148.1:0-13590 GCA_045654965.1 Candidatus Coprovivens sp.
TGATAAAAGTGCTACTAATACAAAACTTAGTACTAATAAAATATTCTTTTTCATATTTTCACTCCTTTCCATATAATTTTTCATCTATATATAATCGATTTACAATCGTTTATATCTAATTGATTATTCTGGTACTACTGTGTACCAAATATCTCCGTTGGTTTGTGTTTCGGAAATAACTTTGTATCCCTCAGCTATGATAATTTTATTTTCATCATCTCCGGGTTCTACTGATGGGTCATCATTTACAAATGTTCCACCGCTGATTATTATTCGCGCTTCATCAGAATCTCCCATTATATTTAATGTATCGCTATTTGCTGCGCTAGCAGATTCAAAATAACCACCATTAATATATATTGTTGCTTTACCAACAGCATAAATTAAGTCTGAAATATTATTTGTATTTTTAAATGTTCCACCATTGATTGTTACTACTGAATTATCTTGTGCCCAAACGGCTATATTATATTTTGAACCATCTGATATATATGTTCCACCATCTATAGTAATATTAGAGGATGCAGTCGCATATATAGGTGCGCTTGAATTATTTGATTTTTTAGAACTTGTATATTCTATTTTGCCTTCTCCAATTATAGTTAAATTACCAGATGAACTTCCAGCTAATAACATATTAAAGTTACTAGACGATGTTGTGTCATTAGTAATTGTGTGTCCATTAAGATTTAGTTTAGTAGAGTTCTTTATTGTTGGTAATACATTCCAACCAGTTCCTAAATCTTTAGAGATTTTTATATCTTTAATTAAAGTACAACTTCCACCGCTTTTTAAGAATTCACCTAATTGTGTTTCATTCTCTATTGTACAAGGTATGATTTCACCATCCCATGGTAACGTATCTACTAAGTTCCCAAATACTTCATCCAATACATTGCCTGAACTAATATCTTCAATACTTTGAGTTGCTTGTGTTTTTACTAAGATATCAAATGTAGTTCCAAACAAATCCATATCTTCATTTGTTGTTTTAGGATCTAAATATACTTGTAATAGGCTTGGTATTGCTGTTGATCCTGATGCTAATACTTCTTTGTATGTTGCAACTTTTATATAATATCTCTTTCCATTTATATTTGTGTATCCAATGTCCCCCCATTGGAATTTTGAGTCGTTATTTATATTAAAATGAATTAAAGAATAGTCAAAACCATTCGGACACTCAAACGCAATAATTGTTCTAAAATATGCATCAGTTCTACCTGTGTTTTCAACAAACACAAATTTATCGATAACATTTTTTATACTTTCATCGTATAGTAGATTATTAGAATCAACTCCAATAGAACTCCAAGATTGAGAAGTTTCATTGTATTTAATTTGTCTATCAGCGTAATAAGCTGGCTCGATGTCTTTTCCTTGAGTAAATTTTATTAATTCACTAGTATATCTCCCGGAAGTATCTTTTTTTCTTTCATATTCGTGTTGTTTTATTTCTACTTTTCCTGTTGATAAAATATTAGTTTTATCTTCAATTGATGTTGAAAATGCTAATGTTCCACCAATTGTAATACATAATAGAAAAGCTAAACTTAGAATTATCAATTTCTTATTTGTATTCATAATTTTACTTCCTTTCTTATCCTTTCAGTAATCAAAAGGTATAAGGTTTCTTGTACCCTTTGATTACTGCTCATCTAGTGATGAGTAGTAATTTTTTTTACTTGTATGGTTTTTCAATATTTTCCCAACCATCGTTGGCTAAATATCTACCTAAATCACTGTTAAATGTTCCGCTTGTTATTGTAACAGTTTCTTTAGTAGTTTTATCTCCACCACCAAATAATACGCCACCGTTGAATGTTCCACCATTAATTGTTACAGTTGTATTTTCAAAAGTTGCACCACTATTTGCAAGTGAGTAAAGAGCGATATCTTCAGTTCCGCTGAATGTTCCGCCATTAATTGTAACTGAAGTTTCTCCTGCACTCTTTTCAAATAAATGAAGTTGGATTGCTCTTGAACCGCTTATTACACCTCTGTTGATTGTTACTTTTGATGTTTTTCTAGCTCTGATTGTTATTTTTTTACTTTCGATTTTTCCTGAGTTAACAACTAAAGTTGATCCAGGTGCATTATCGATAGCATTTGAAGAACCACCGTTTGTATTATTTATAATAGTAGCTTCTGTTATTTCTAAATTTCCACTATTAGTAATTGTATTTGTACCATATCCAAATGCTACATCTGGTTTACTAGATTCGTAAGTTAATGTACCATTAGTAATAGTTAAGTTTCCGTTGTTTTTAAGTAATGCGTCAGTACCTGCTACACTAGATAGTCTAGAAATTGTATGACCATTTAGATCAAGAGTAACTGCTATATCTCTAGGTACAGTTAATGCTGCAGTAAGTTCAACATCGCTTTCTAAAACGATATTTCCACCTTCTTCTAATGCAGATGCTAATTGATTTTCTGTTGAAACGAACACTGGCATTTCAAATCCTTCTAACCATGGATGATTTGTTGTAGTTGTAGCACCGAATGCTTCATCTAAAGCTTCTTTAGCACTATCAAATCCGTCTGTTTGTACTGCTTGAGATACTGCTAATATTTCGAATGTATCACCAAATAATTCAACATCTTCATTTGAAGTTTTTGGATCTAAGAATGCTTGTAAGAAACTTGGATTAGAAATTTCACCTGCCGTTAATTTTTCAGTGTATAAATATTCAATTAAATAAAATCTAGTTCCATTTATAACTGTATGTCCAATATAATTTTTAACAAATTTATTAAGACCTGTGTCATTGATATGAATTGCATTTTCATATACTCCTTCTGGTTCTTCGATAGCTACTATTGTTCTATAGTAAGCATCTTTTCTACCAGTGTTTTCAACAAAGATAAATTTGTCGATAACGTTTTTAACACTATCATCAAATAATTGGTTTGATCCTGAAGCACCTACTTCTGTCCATGGTTGATAATAGTCACTACCATCAGCATTTTTTCTATCATCCCATTTTACATTACCATCTTTGTAAACAGCTGGAGCGATTGGTTTGTTTTGAGTATATGGTTGTAACTTTTCTACTCCATTCTCTACTACTCTTTCATATTCTAATTGAGCGATTTTAACGTTACCAACTGTCATAACGTTAACTGTTGTGTCTGTATCAGTTAAGTATGCGATAGATGATGCTACTCCGAATAACAATGTTGCTATTGCACCTAAACCGATTATTGCTTTTTTGTTTTTCATATTTTCATTTCCTTTCTATTTTCATTTTCTTATTTATATATAAACAGGTAAAGCTAGCCTGGATATATCTTATTAATTATTGCTTGATACTATTGACCAAGCTTCTTTGGCTGTATCGATTGCTTCGATTTTACTGTCTCTTTGTACTGCATATGCAGTGAATGATAAAGTTGGATAGTTAGTTTGTCCATCTTTATCTAAATCATTTAACATAGCTTTTGTTACTGATTCTAATACTGTTACTGTATTATCTTTTAATACGAAGAATTCTTGATCTTTATCAGATTTAGTTACTTCTTTTACGTATACGTTTTCAGTACCTTCAACTAATGTCCATCCTTCAACTAATTCATATTTCATGAAATCTTTGAAGTTTTCTGATTCTTTTATTTCTACAAATAAATAACTATCTTCACTATTAGCCAATACTGTTATTTTTGGATCTTTAGTTATCTTGTTACCTGGTAACATTTTGTATGAGTTAGTGAATTCATTATTATCATTGTCTCCAGTATCAGTTTCTTCTATCTTTATATTTATATCTCCATAAGTGAATGTGTTTATTACTTCATCAGTTTTACTAGATAACCAAGCTACTGATGTTCCTATTAGGAAACTACATATAGATAGAATAGATACTATTATGATATATATTTTCTTTTTCATATTAGTACACCTCTTTATTCTTGTTCTTGTTCATTGAAAGCAGTCCATGCTTCTTCAGCTGATTTGAAACCAGTTGCTTGAATACCATGTCCAATTACTTTGATTTCGAATCCTTCTATTTTCTTTAAATCTTCACTAGTAAGTTCTCCTGGTGCTGTAAATTTATTGAATAATGGTTCTAATACTATATCTTGTTTATTACCATTTACATAACCAGTTACTACTTGGTGATATCTAAATTCATATGTAATAGAGTTATCATTGTTTTCTTTAATACTTGTACTTATCCATTTAGTTTTATCCCAACCAGTTACATATTTTTCTGGTAAGAAGTCATTACCAAATACTTCTTTTATTTCTTTGGCTTTAGTAATAGTTACTAAAAGACGTACGTAAGATGCTTCACTACCAGATAGTACTGTCATAGTAGGATCTTTTGTGTATTCTTTTCCTGGAATAAGTTTATATTCGTTTCCTGTTACTCTATTAGCATTAGGAATAGGTGTTCCAGTTTCATCTACGTCTGTTTCGTCTAATTTAAGATTTACTTGGCCAACGGTAAAAGTGTTGACTAGTTCATCCGTTTCAAAAGTTAATAATGCAAAAGTTATAATTGTACTTGCTATAGCAATAAGAGTTAAACATGCTATAAGCACTTTGTGTTTTAATTTCATTCAAAACCCTCCCATTTTGCATCAACTAGTTTTTTGACCGCAATGGTCCTAGTTAATAAGTACTAGTTATTCTAATTCTAAAATCTTATTTTTGCAACATTAAAATAGCGATTTGTTGAATTTTATGCTAAAAATATTTCTAAAATTACTATTTTGATATTAATTAAGCAAATAAAAAGCAACTATTTTTTAGTTGCTTTTACGGCCTTTTTCTTTGTTTTAGGCTCTTCTTTTTCTGGTTCTTTCTTGTCGTCAATTAACATGTCTATAATAATAACTAATATAAGTAATGCTATTGCTGTACATATTGCTACCATGTTACCTGGATAACTTTGGATATAAGTAGCTAAATAACCAAGATATGGGATTGTAAATATTGCTTTTCCTAGTACTTTGTTTGGTTCTATTAGGTTAGCATCTACATCTTTGTTAGCATCTCCTTTTGTACGGAATTTGTACATATCAGGATTTGTTTCGTCTTTTACTATTTCTATTATACGGTGAGTTGCTATTGTTTTATCACTTAATTCAAATGTAATAGGATCTTTTACTTTTAGTGTAGAAGGATCTACTTTTTTTACGTATATTAAAGAACCGACATGGTAAGTTGGTTCCATTGAACCAGATATTACTGTGTATATTTGTAGACCAGTAAATTTTAAGCCTACTAGTAAAATGGCTAGTGCTACTGCTATTGTTACTATAAGATTGCTTATTAGTTTTAAAATAAATTTTATAGATTTATTCATAGAATCATCCCTTTTTATGTGTTTATAATACTTGAATTTATATTTTTTTGCAATAGAAAAGAAGTCTTTCGACTTCTTATGATTCTAGAATGAATCTATATTTATTTTAACTTTCTTTAAACCTAAAATATATGCATGAGCTTGTACTAAAGTACGGATAGCACTAGCCATTTTTCCGTTTCTTCCAATAACTGCTCCCATATCTGATTCATGTACGATAATTTCAAGGATAACAGAATCTTCTTCTCCACCAAATTCTTGTACACTTACCATATCAGGTTCTTTAGCTATGCTTTTAACTAAATATTCAGCAAATTCTTTTAATTCCATAATTATTTACCTTCTTTTTTAGATTCAGCGTATTTAGCCATGATACCTTTTTCGCTTAATAGGTTTCTAACAGTATCAGTTGGTTGAGCACCATTACTTAACCAATACATTGCTTTTTCTTCATCAATGCTTACTTCGTATTCAGCTGGGATTGGGTTGTAAGTACCGATTGAATCGATAAATCTACCATCTCTTGGACTACGAGCGTCTGCTGCTACTATTCTGTAGAAAGGTCTTTGTTTTGAACCGCCTCTTTTTAATCTTAATTTAACTGCCATATTGTTTCCCTCCTTTGTTTAGCGATATTAATATAACAAATAAATTTATAACTGTCAACCTTTTTTGGTTAACAACAAAAAAATAAACTAGAAAACTAGTTTATTTCTTGATTTACTTCAGTATAGTCTTCGTAAGACATTCCTGAATATAAAGATTTTAAAGTATATTTTTCACTATTTGCATCTTTTTCAAATACGATGAATCCACTATATAGATCGTATTTAGTTCCGTTTGGCTCATCATCTTGTGGAGTGTAATAGCAGTTAAATGCTGTTGTATTACATGTATATGAACCTGTTACTTTGTAGTATTTTTCATTTTCATGATATCCAATATATATAACTTTATCAAATTTCATTTCTTCTAGATATGGTTCATATACAAAACCATTTACATGAATATATCTATCAAATAAAGTTATTATATTAGCTTTATTTAGGTTTGTAGTATATAAATTAGGATAAGTACCAATTTCTTCTTGTGTAGGTTTATTTTCTTCTTTTTCTACTACTTCGTTTTCTTGTTTAGTTTCACATTTTGATTCTACTGGTTTTACTAATAAATATGTTATAAATGCAGCACATCCACATAGTGCGATGATTAGAAATATTATAATTCCTGTGTTACTTTTTACTTTTACTTCTTCCATTTTTATTCTCCTATCTTTCTATTTTTTTTATTATAACATATGTTATAACATAAAAAAAGAAGAATTAAGTATTATTCTTCTTTTATGTAATCTTCATTTATTTCAGGTTCTTCTTCGATATCATCCCAAGGTAGTTCATCTTCTAATATAGCTATTTTTACTTTTGATTCTCCTACTATTTCTACTCCTAGTTCTTTTTCTATATTTAGATGTACATCATTACCTTTGATGTTAACGTCTTGTACTGTTGGTTGTTTAAGACTTCTTACTATTATTTCATTATCATTACTTAATGAGTCATAGTCTTTTACTCTTAGACGTAGTATTTCTTGGTAATTAAAGTTTCTTGTAGTAACAGCAGTTTTTGAATCATTATCATATGAATACCAGACGTTAACATCAAATGATCCATTTACTGTTACTTCATTTTTTCTATTAGTACCTGTAAATGTATGATTAATTACCCAACAACCTAATACTGTATTAGGTGTATTTTCTGGTGTAAGAGAATGACTTGATTTAAATATTTTTCTTCCTTTACCTACTACTGTTTTTGTTACTATTTCCTTAAAATTAGAATTAGACATAATATTCACCTCTAATCTAACTTATGCAAAAATTAAAAAAAGTTGCATTATGCAACTTTCTTTAATGTATGTGTATCTTTCTTAGTTAGAGATAACTTAGTACATAGAGATTCGTATGTAGTAATGTTTTTACCTGTTGTAGGAGTATATCCTTCAAATAGCGTCATTACTCTTGATAGAGATCTTTTATTTAATTTAAGACCATTACCTGAAGATGATAAGATATCTTCAACTAATTTTCTATTTTTAAATAATTTTATTAATAGTAGTATTTCTTGGTTAGTTAGAGATTCTGGATTATATGTTACTTTTCTTAGTATGTTTATTATAGTTAGTTGTTCTTGTGAATAGTAGTTTGGATATTCTATTACATTATTATTACTATCATAAATAACAGTATCACTTTGTAACATAAGTAAGTCTATGTGATAGTCTTCTAAAGTAATTGTTGTATCTTCATCATACATTAAGTGTGTATGTATCTTATTTAATATTGATTTTTTCTCTTGTAGTAGGAAGCTATAGTTGAATAGTAGTTCGTCTTGGTTACGTGTAGAGATGTATACACTACCTAGTACTTCTTTTAAGTATTCCATGATATCCCCCTTTTCTTTAAGGGGAGTAGAATATCATGGAATAGTTATAGAGTCAAATTTTGCTAAAGAAAAAGATGCTTTTATTTTAAAGCATCTTTTATCTTTCTTTTAGCAGATGATGTTACTACGTGGTTTAACCAAGTTGGTGTTGGTTTTGCATCTTCTTTTTGTAATAACATTATTCTATCTTTATTATTTAATTTATGTGTTATTTTTACTTCTTTACCATTTATATATGCTTTATATAAGTGATTACCTATGTCAGTATGTATTTTATATGCAAAATCTATTACTGTAGCTCCATTAGGTAATTCTATTACGTCTCCTCTAAGAGTATATACATATATATTGTTAGAGAATATTTCTTGTTTTACTCTATCTATGAAGTCTGAATCACTATCTATTCCTGCATTAAGATCTCTTAATGTATTAAAGAATTGATAATTTAGTTTTAGTTCATGTTGCATTTTAGTTTTTCCTTCTTCTTTGAAGTATTTCCAATATGCAGCTAGTCCTATAGTATTTATATCGTCCATAGATGTTGTTTTTATTTGGAATTGTAGTAGATGGTTATCTGGACCAAATACTGTTGTATGTAATGATCTATACATGTTTGTTTTAGGACATGCTATGTAATCTTTAAATTTATTATTCATAGGTGTATATAGTTTATGAATAAGTCCTAATACTCTATATGGATCTTCTTTATCGTCTAGTATAAGTTTAAAGTTTACTAGGTCATGTATATCATTTAGTTTATATCCTTTGTTAAGTTTTTGATATAGATGGTATATGTTTAGTATTTTTGTACGGAATGTGAATTTTATACCATTTTCTTTTAGTACGTTTGTTACTTCTTCTGAAGCTAGTTTTATACAGTTTTGATAGTCTTTGTCTATGTATTCTACTTTTTCTTTTAGTGTGTTATATGCTTCTATATCTAGATATGATAAACATATGTCTTCTAGTTCACACTTCAATTTAAATGCTCCTATGAAGTATGCTAAAGGTACAAATATGTTTAATGTTTCATTAGCACTTCGTATACGCTTTTCTGGGGCTTTAAATTCAAGTGTTCTCATGTTATGAAGTCTATCACATAGTTTTATTATAATTATTCTTACATCGTCGTTTAAACTATTTATAAGACGTCTTATATTAGCATTAGTAGCTTCATCTTTAGTATTGTAGTGTAAGTTACTAATTTTAGTTACTCCATCTACTAAGAAAGCTATGTCTTCATTAAACATTTCTTTTATATCTTCTAATGTATAATCAGTATCTTCTACTACATCATGTAAAAGACCTGCACAAAGGGATGAACCATCTGCTTTGAATCTAGTTAAGTTCATACATACATTTAATGGATGTATTATGTAAGGTTCTCCACTTTCTCTTGTTTGATGAGCATGTGCTTTTTCTGCTACTTCATATGCTTTTCGTACTAAATCTTCTTCTTCTGGATTATATTTTTTTATCTCTTTAATGACATCTTCTATGGTCATAACATCACTTCCGTTTCAAGTATGAAATAATAATAGCACAATAAACAAAAAAAAACCATTATTAATATAATGGTTCATTATTTTGTTTATTTTTCTTTTTTGTTAGTTTAGGAATTATTAATATAGCTAGTAATCCTATACCTCCACCTATTAGTGCTATCTTTATTATAGATATTATTTTATCTGATTCATTTGTTATTTGAATTAGATCTCTAGTAGTTATTACGTAATGTGTATCTCCATTAGTTTCAAAATTAATATATCCATCTTTTACTTCTAATCCAGCAGTTATTAAATTATATGTTCCACCTTCATTATATGAATATACTTGTACACTACTATCATTAGGGAATTTTTGTTCTAGATATATAGTTAATTCTGTATTAGTTGGAAGATTAGTACTATATACTATATCTCCTGAGTTTACTTTAGTTAGTTTTAGATTGTAGTCTTTTATTTCCATTTCTGTAGGTAGTTTAACTTGATATAGTAAACCATTATACATATTAACTACGTTGTAATATAAATTCTTTTTATTATTTATTAATAGTTCTATTTTATCTTTAGATATTATATGACTATTTTGTTCTATAGTACTAAATACATAGTTATTAGCTCCAGCTATTTTATCTAGTGTATCTATTTCTAATGTATTGTTTGGATTTTTATAAACTACTAATGTATAGATTGTTTCTTCGGTAACTGCTGGTACTTCTGGTGTTTCTTCTGTAGCTGGTTTTCCTTCTTCTAATACTTGTACTACTTTTATATTGATTTGGTTAGTACCAGGTTTTAAATCTTTATTACCTGTTATTTCTACTGTAGCAGTATCACTTTCTGTAACTGTTTCTATTTGTAGTTGGTTTATTTTATTACTTATACCATATAAGAATAGTTTGTTTTCTTCAGATACGTTTAGTACTAAGCCATTTACTTTAAGTAATTTTAATTTACTACTTATTACTGGACCTTGTATTTCTTCTGTTGATCTAGTTACTTTTATTGTATATATTTGTTCTAATCCATTAGCAGATTCTACCATTATTTCAAATGTGTTAAGACCTATTTGTAGTTCTTTTTGTCCAGTACCAGTTAATGTAGCCATTGGATCATTAGTTCTTGCAGATATAAGTATAGAATCTACACTTCTACTTACTGTAGCTTCATATACAGTTTTATCTTTTTCAGCTTTTATGGTTGTTCCTGAAACTTGTAGAGTCTTAAGACTTAGGTCTCCAGTTCTATTATCTGCTCTATTAACCATTATTTCATATGTTTTAGTTTGTTTATTTTGAGCTGTTACTACTATTCTAAATTTATTATCTCCATAACGAAGTTGTTTTTTTCCTATACCTGTTATTGTTTGAGTACTATCAGCTTTATTAGCAACTATTTCTATTTCAGATACATCTGATGGTACTTTAAGGTTGTAAAATAGGTGTGAAGGTTTAAATGCAGGTTGTATGTTATAGTTTTTTACATATAATTTAGATAAAGATGTATTAGTATTTGGTTCTACTGAGTTAATTACTATACCTGCCATTGTTTGTGCTACATTATTACCATTTGTATATGTGGCTTTTTCTTTTTCTACTATATTTATTCTAGTAGAACCAGGTTTTAGTACTTTAAGTTCTACTTGTAAGATAGGTCCACTTGTCCAGTTACCATTTGTTTTATCTACATGAATTTTTCCTGGTTCTAGTGAATTAGTTCCTATTTCTCTTCTATTTTTTACCCATTTTATTTGTATTACTTCAAAAAATGTTTGATCATAATCTATATATACATGAAAGTCTTTTATATTTAATGCTGTTCCGTAGTTAGCTTCTAATTGTACATATAATGTATTTCCTACTATTGGATTTTGTGTTGATGCAGATAGTTCAGTTGCTGCATTAGTTATACAAGGAAATAATATAAATAAAGCTATAAATGTTAGTATAAATCTTTTTATTCTTTTCATAGTAAATGCTCCTTATTTTACTTATTATCATTATATTATATATTTTTGTATAATTCAATTATGGTTTATGATAAGATAAATTTAGGTGATTGAAATGGAAAATTGTATTTTTTGTAAAATTATAAATGGTGAAATACCTAGTAGAAAGTTATATGAAGATGATAAGGTTATAGTTATTATGGATGTTAATCCTAAGGTAGATGGACATTCATTAGTTATACCTAAAGAACATGTAACTGATTTTAAGGAAGCTAATAATGAATTAATTAGTCATATGTTTGATGTAGCTAGAGATATGACTGATAAGTTAATGTCTAAATTAGATGCTGGTGCTATTACATTAGGAATTAATTATGGTGATAGTCAAGTAGTTAAACATTTACATTTACATCTACTTCCTAATTTTGAAATTAAGGAAGCTAGTATGTCAGTGGATGAAGTTTATGACATATTAAAAGAGGATTAATAATCCTCTTTTTTTATACTTCTTGAACTACTGCAATTATCATTGGTTTGCATTCAGTTTCTTGATATAGATATTTACCTAGTTCTTCTCTTATTTCATTTTTTATTTTGTTGTATTCAACATAGTTATCAACAATATTTCTTTCAATGATAACTTCTGATATTTTTTTGATTTCTTCGATCATTTCAGATGAATCTTTAACGTAGATAAATCCTCTTGTAGTTACTTCTGGACCAACTAGTAATACTTTTTCTTTTTTAGAAACAGTAGCACTAATTAACACAATACCATTTTCAGATAACATTTCACGGTCTTTAATAACTAGTTCTCCAACATCTTCAGTACTATTACCATCTATTAAGATATCATTTACTTTTATGTGATCAAAACATTCTTTGTTTAGTTCTCCATTATTTATTTCAACTATATCTCCATTTTGTTTTAGTAGAATATGTTCACTTGGTATTTTTAATTCTGTTGCTATATTAGCATTGTTTACCATGTATCTATATTCACCTTTTACTGGCATGTAGTATTTTGGTTTTAGTAAATCTATCATAATCATTAAGTCTTCTGAAGAAGCATGATGTAAGATAGTTTTATCTTTTGGCATTGTTACAATACCACAACCATGTGTAGCTAAGTCGTTTTGTACTTTTACTAATGTCTTTTCACTACTATCATATTTAGGTTCTGCAAATACTACAGTATCTGTACTTTTTAGTTTTATGAATTTATCATATCCATTTATTATTTTACTTATTGAGAAATAAGGATTTTCTTTGTTATCTTGGATAAGTAAGATAGCATCTTTATCATCTATGTTAGATAGATCTCCTAACATATTATCATCAAAATTTAAATAACCTTCTTTTTTAGAAAAACTTATTATATTTTGTAAGTTTTTACCCATGATTACTATTTTACGATGTGTATTTGCTGCAGCATCGAATATTTCTTGAATAGTATATATATGAGTTGGTAATACTGCAAACATCATTCTATTTTCATGATGTTTGATAGCATCTTTAAATACATTTACTAATCTATGTGATGGTGAAGTATGTCCAATACGTTCTGAGAATACTGATTCACATAGTAATGCTAATACTCCTTGTTTACCTATGTATGCAATTTTCCCTAAGTCCATTGCGTATTTATCCATCATTTTAGAATCGATTATAAAGTCACCAGTATAAACAATAGCTCCATCAGGAGTATTGATTACATACATAACTGAATCTGGTGCTGAATGGTTAACACTTATTGGGAAGATACTAATATTATTACCAAAGTTCATTTTCTTATGAGGAGTTATTTCAGTAATTCTTTTTTCATCTACTCCATCGTTAGTTAAGATAAATTTAGTAAATTTAGTAGCATATACTTTTATATTAGGTAAGTCTTGAAGTAAATCTTCTGTAGCACCCATATTTTCGTAATGACCATGTGTTAAGAATAATCCTTTTATTCTATCTTGATTATTTATTAAATATTCAAAATCAGGAATTATATAATCTATTCCATAAAGGTTTTCATTAGCATATTTTAATCCACAATCAAAAACATATATGTCTTTATCTATTTCTACGACATAACAGTTTTTACCCATTTCATCTAGTCCACCAAGACTAAATATTTTTATATTACACATTAAAAACATCTCTTTTCTATAAATTAAATTTTTTTCTAAAAAGGCTTGTGTCTAGGTAATTATAACAAATAATATGTTATTTATCAATTAGTATAGTTAAGAAAAAGTACACTTAACATGTACTTAGTTATGTTCTGATATTAGTTTAGATATTGGTATTATTTTTAAGTCTCTATATTTTATTTGGTTTATTATTAAATCTAGTTCTTTAGTAGTTATTGTATCTTTTATAAGTATTATATC
>JAZOOK010000149.1:0-5006 GCA_045654965.1 Candidatus Coprovivens sp.
TATGAATTAGATACAAAATCATTACATAATGCATTATTTAATTACTTAGCTAAACATGCACATGTAGAATTATTAGATTTAATAGCATACTCAGAACATGATACTGAAATTAACATAAATACAATATATTTTCTTGCAGGACGTCTAGATAAAATAAACAAAGAAGATATACCTGCTATAAAAAGAAATATACCTAAACTAAAAGCAACTATAATAGATATAATCATATATCTAAATGAAAAAGATGCAGAACGTGCCAAAAAAAGTTATACATATTGGGGAGTGGAAGATCCACAAGTACAAAAACAATTCCCTAACCTACCAAGAAGATATGAATACTTATTGGATATTCCTGAATTTGCTAGACAAGTAAAAAAAATACCAATATATCCAGCCAAGAAAAAACCAATAGAAAATATAGGTAATATAAATATAGCAGTATTTGAACAACTAGCTAAAGACGAAGAAAAATATAATGCATTAATGGCTTTATTAAATAAATATCGTTTCCTAGAATGGGATAACCTATTCGAACCAACAGTAAAAAAACTAGCTATTGGTGAAGATGAAATAAATCTATATAACTTCATAAATGCATTTAGTAAAATATACGACAATGAAAAGAAAATCATCTTAAGAGAAAGAAAAAGACTAATAGACATTATGGTCGAAGAAATGAAACGTGCTGGAAAAACACAAGAAGAAATTGATGACTATATAAGAATAAAAGAAAATGAACCTATAAACGTTCAAATAACAGCATATAAAATATTAAAATATAGTACTATCTACTCTTCTATTGCAAACTACTATAAGATAATTTTAGGTATGGAAGATTTTGAATTAGTAAAACGTAATGATGGACCAAATTCATCACACAGAAGTACCGAAGATAGATTAACTAAAGCAACTGAAATGCAATTAAAAATGATGGAATTAGATAAAGTAACAGTACCTTCATTCATCTATGAACATGAATTAAAATCTGGAGAAAATAAAAAACTAGCAGTAACTGTAGGAAATAGAGCTGACTCTAGAAATTTAACTCACGGTGAAAGAACAGGCGCTTGTATGAGAGCATATGGTCATGCAGACTCATTATTTGAATTCTGTAACACAGACCCTCGTGGTTTCCACATTACATTCACTGATCCAGAAACAAACGAATACGTATCACGTGTATCATGCTTTAGAAATGGTAATACAGTATTCCTAAACCAATTAAGAAATAGCGTAAGCACAAAATACACAACTGAAGACGTAATAGAAGCTTGCTTTGCTGTTGCCCAACAATTAATAGAATTAAGCAAAAACAGTGAAATGCCAATAGAAAACGTTGTAGCATCTACAGGATATGCCCTTTCAGGTTATCCAACACAACAATTATCAGAATACAACATTGGCGCAGGTGTCTACACTGGTTACAAAGACGTAAACAACTACTCAGTAGTCATAGCAACTACTGGAGAAAATGGTAAAGCCGTTCCACTAAAACTAGATGGCGAAAATCAACCAATATACGAACCAGTAAGATTAATGCCAAGAGAATATGTATCACCTAACATAACTGAATCAGTTAAAATACAACTACAAAGAATAACTAGTATCAGAGAATGTCTAGAAAATAAAGAATCACCTGATTACTATAAAACTATCGATTTCGATTACGAACTAATTGATTCCGAATACTTACATGTTATAATAGGTCAAGATTGGTATGTAGCTCTAGATGTTAACGGAAATCTAACTCACGATATCGCAATTCAAAATGAACATTCTATCGAAGAACTTAATGAAGCACTAGCAACAATGAATAAAATAAAAGAAGATAGATTAAAACTAGGAGGTTTTAATAATGGAATATAATAAAAATAAAACTATTGGAAAAATATATGATTTTGACGGAGAAGCAGGAACTATAATAACAAAAGATAGTGAATTCTTATTCAACGTTCAAAACGTCCAACAAGTAGACAATATAAAAGACGATATATTCGTAGCTTTCTACCCTAGTACAGTAAGATTCGGTAATGAAACATACAATGTAGCTAGAGAAATAGAATCTCTAAGTAAAGACGATATTAAAAGTTTACAAAAAGAAAGGAACTAATAATTAGTTCCTTTTTTATTTTTCTATTCTACAATTAGTTACTGCTAAATCTTTTTGAGCTTCTAAACTAGTTTTAATATCTTCTAAAGAAGAATCTGCTTTAATTGTTTCATCTGCCATAGTTTCAATATCCATACCCATTGTTACAGTATAAATATAGTTTTCAGCAGAATAATAACAATCAAAATAACCTTGTTTTTCAAATGCATCACACATTAAATTTAATCCGCTATGCATTGTTTTCTTAGCAACACCAGTACTATCATCTTTTAAAGTATCAGTATAATCGAATTCTAAATTCAATGAAGTTTCAACAATCTTATTAGCATTTACATCTCTAACGATTTGTAAATAAGTTAATTGAGCTTCACTACTTTCTCCTTCTTCTGCAGGTAAGTCACATTTTAATATTTCATACCCTTCCCCATATACTTTCTTTTCTTGTAATTGATCTGTTCCACATCCTACAGTGAACAATACAAGTCCTCCAATTGCTAAACAAGATAACATTTTTTTCTTCATAACTACACACCTTTCTATATTATCTTAATTAATATTTCATTCATTACATATATATACTTTGGATTAACAAAGATATACTCATCTTTAACAAGTAATTCCTTCTCTCTAAGAACTTCTCTTAAATCAAACACCTCTTGCATATTAACTTTATATTTATCATAAAAATCTTTTAAACTAATACCTTTCATTTTTCTAAATCCTAGCATTAATTCATTATACATTATATCCTCTTTACTTAGTATATCTTGAGTTCTAATCCATTTCCCATCAAAGTAATCATTTAAAGTCTTAGTATTCTCATATCTAACCCCATGAATATATCCAGAAGCCCCCATACCAAATCCATAATACTCATTGTTATTCCAATAAGTTAAATTATGCTTACTTTGTTTTCCTTCTTTACCAAAATTAGATACTTCATAATGTATAAATTTTTCTTTTTTTAATCTATCACATATAAGTTCATACATCGATGCATCTAACTCTTCAGGGATAGGTATAATTCCCATATTACCAACCTTAGTATGATCTTCAACTATCAAAGAATATGTACTAATATGATCTGGTTTTAAATCAAGTATCATATCTATATCTTTCTTTAAATCTTTTAAAGTCTCACCAGGAATACCATACATTAAATCAACATTTATATTATCAAATCCATAATACCTAGCAATCTTCATCGCATAACTAGCTTCTTCAAACGTATGACTTCTTTCCATAAATTTAAGTTTCTCTTCATTAAAAGATTCAATACCAATACTTAATCTATTAACACCACAATCTTTTAACGTACGTAGTAATTCTTCATTGATATCATTTAAATTACATTCAAAACTTACTTCACAATCACTACTTAATTTAAATTTACTTACTATCTCAAATAAATACTTAATATCTTTTAATGTCAAACTAGAAGGAGTACCTCCACCTATATATAAAGTCTTTATTTCTTCTCCTTCATATCTTTCATCTATTTCTTTAACTAAAGCATTTAAATACTTAGTAACCCAAGGTCCATGATAATACATTTTACAAAAGTCACAATAACTACAAATACTTTTACAAAAAGGAATATGTATATATACACTTTCCATCTAATCACTACCTTCTTCTTAATTATATCAATATAATTATAAAATTCATATCAATACTAACTAATTAGACAGTCAACATTAATTTCTTTTCTTTCACTTAATTCCTTTAAAGTAGATTCTATTCTTTCTCTTAACTTATCATTATATTTACTATGTCCTTCAATAACAGTTTTATACTTTAATAACAATTCTTTATCTACTTCATCTCTACTACTTAAATATTTCTTACTATAATAGAAAAACAATTCTAAAGAAGCATCTAGTATTCCATTATTACTAGCTATATTAAAATACTCAATAGCTTTATTAACATCTTTAGGATATTTATCATATCCATTCATATAAAAGTACTTAGCTAAATTATAATAAGCATAGAAACATAATGTACGATAATTATTCTCTAAAGCTCTAGTATAGTAGTAATAAGCCTTATCCATATCCTTATCTACTACACCCATTCTATAAGCTTCTGCAACCTTATTACAAGCCCAACTCTCTCCTAAATTAGCACTAGATAAATAATAATTAAATGCCTCTACATAATTCTTATTATCTTCTTCTATTCTACCTAAATTATTAAAAGCATAAGCATAATTATTATTACTTGCTAATCTATAATATTCTTTAGCTTTATCTACATCTTTATTTAAAGGATATATACCATTTAAATACATATTACCTATTAAATTAGAAGCAGCTACATTCCCTAATTTATAAGACTTTTCTAAATACTTAAAACCTTTTTCTAACTCTTCTTTACTTTTATTACCAAGTAATCCTCTAACAAACATATTCCCAATCATATAATTAGCACTAGCATGATCCATACTAGCAGCCTTATCCAAATACTTAAAAGCTTCATCATATCTAGGATATCCAGCAAAATAACCATAATACTCATTACTACCTATTTCATAATTAGCATATGCATTCCCCTTATCAGCCAAACTTCTCATAGAATAATCAAAATTAATACCTTCTCTTAACTTTAAAGATAAATATTCTTGTAAATCTAAAGAACTAATAGAAGTATCATTAAGTACATCTTCAAATACCTCTACCTTTAATTCACCTTCATATACTGGTTGTTTCTTATGTAATACAATAAACAACAATTCTTCAACTAAACATTCATATATTTTATTATCATTAATAAGTAAAGATAACTTATTAGTAAATTCATTAATAACTTGTTTATCATTCTTACCTAAATTATATAACTTACGCGCAACTAAATTAGCACTTTCGTTATTATTAATAAATTCTATCTTATCATT
>JAZOOK010000150.1:0-4940 GCA_045654965.1 Candidatus Coprovivens sp.
TATTTTTCTTAATCCAAATATAATACTATTTATAAATTGGTTATTTTGGTTAATAAATATTTCTTTCTTGTAAGAAAGCACATATCTTCCATTATAATCGCTAAAAATAGGATAGTTACGTACTAAGAACTCCTTGTTAGGTGTAATTAGAGAACTATCTATCTCAGTTTTTGTTATATTGAATAAAAGTGTAGAATTTTCTATAGTATTTTTTAAATAATCGGTATAATCCATATTATCATATGGAACCCTTTCTAATCTGATCTTATCGGAAGATCCTTCTGTTCTAGGAATATTTAAAGCTACTTCTTTTATATTACCATAGCTATCTACTCCCATAATCTTATTAAAGATTTTATCTTCTGATTTTTTGATATCAGCAATAGTATTATTAGCACTGATATTTATTATATACGCTTTATTTTTATGATCAGTTATTATACCAGTTTGATTAGCTCTCTCGTCTAATGGATCGGCTACATCTATTATAACTGTAGAATATAATCCATCTTTAGCATCTACAGGATTACCCTCTGCGCTTAACAAATAAGTTCTATTAAAATCAACAAAATATCTATAACCTCCTCTATAGAAAATGCTTTGCTGATTTAAATATTTTAATAATTTAGCCACAGATTCAACTGGTTTGATTATTAGGAAATTAAATCTTCTATCTATATGAAGTGGCTCCATAACAAGTTTCATATGAGAAGTATATTTGTGAATAATACTAGCCATATTAGAATTTTTAATAATATTATTCATAATCTTCTTGTTATTGTCTGTAGTGTCTAATTGTATTAGTGCTAAGAATCCTTCTTTATAGTTATGACCTATCTGATTATCGGTCTTAGACTGTTGTTCTAAAGACATATTATAATCAGGATCAGTGGACATAGTATAAGTAAATGTATCTTTAATATAATTTGTATATACTTGGAAATTAGAACCTGTTTTAGCTTTAGAGATAGTTAAAGTAATAGTTGCTTTTTCTGCATTTAAGACCATCTTATTATAAAGTGCTGTTTCTAATCTAACTCCTAAATATATAATTGGAATATTATTATTATCGTAATCATAATTAGTTATAATACTAGTTATACCTTCTGGAAGGATTGGTTCTTCTTTTCCATTTAACACAAATTTAGCATCTATTTTATATGAATAAGAAATCGATATTGCCATATAATAAAACCTCCTATATGAATTACCTCTATGTTCAGGCTATCAATTAAACCTAATCTGACAAAAAAATAACTTTATATTAATATTAGAAAATCGGAGGATTTATAAATGGATAATATATTTTTAGAAGATATGGATTTACTTGAAATTGTTCAATTAGAAAGTATATTTAAGAAAAACAAAGATTCAGATATTTATGATAAATACGGATATATTAAAATTACAGATAAAGTAGATGGATATTCTATATATGGTCATTTAATAAAAGATAAAAAATCTTCATCTTATAACAGCCAAATACAATTCTATAAAAAACAAGTTGATAGCTGGGGTAAAAACATTGATCTTAGTCATGGTTTTGAATATCTAGAGCAACTTGCTCATTATAATTTAGATAAATCTAAATTAATAGAATATATGGAAAAATATAAAGGAAATGCTAGTATAAATAGACGCTTTTCTATAAAATTATCAAAATATTCAACCGATAAGGAAATAACAAATAAAACTTTAACCTTTATTCTTGAAGATAATGCTAGCATTTATTATTTATACTGTCACGAAGATGATTGTTGTTATGTGATTCTAAATGATGGAACTACTTATAAAATAACAATACAAGATTTATTACAAGCATCTAGACGTTCTTATAAAGATTTAATAGAATTAATAAATAAAGGAGATAAATAATATGGACATAATGTTTTTAGAAGATATGGATCTTCTTGAAGCTGTAGACTTGAATATTTTGATACGAGAAGAAGTTGTTAATGAAGCTTCAATTGCAGGTTTGAAAGTAACAAAAGAAAAATTACAAGATGAAGATTTTGTAAAAGACTTAGTGAAAAAGATAAGAGATAACGACCATAAAACTTACAGAGATTTTACTATGCTTTTATTGATTGTAGGTGTTATAAGTACTTTAACTGTAGTAGGAGCGCCTATTGGAATTTTATTGATTGTTATTGCATCTAAATTAAAAAGTTCTAATGAGTTAAATGAAAAAGATTTAAAGAAATTAGATGATTGTTTTGAGAAAACCATCGATAAATTAAGAACTAAGTTAAGTAAAACTAAAGACGAGTCTAAGAAAAAAGAATTAAAAGATGTAATTAAACAGCTTGAAAATAATAGAGAAAGAATCTATGAGAAGAAAGAAAAAGCTGAGATTGAAGAAAGATTTAAAAAGCTTATTGATCATTCTAAATATACCGACAACGGGATCAAAGTTGGTAATACTCAGGTAGTTTGTCAGTTTATAGATATGGGATGTCCTGTAGAATATGCAGAAAAGCATAAGAGTGTAGATAATCTCAAATCTGAATTTAAAATGAATAAACTTCCATTTAATAAGATAGAACAGTTTTATGCTAATGGAATCAAAACTCAGGATGATTTAGAAAATTTAATCAAATCTAAAGGAAAACTGTATGATGGATATGAATTGATGGGGCGTGACGATTCTTACGGACCAACTGTAACTAAGTATTTAAAAAATAAACAGGTTTGTGTAATCTTGACAGATGTACATGATACTACTATTGTTTATTCCAGTGATGATAAATGCTGTTATGATTGGATTGCGGAAGAAACTAACGAAATCACAAAGATTTCAGTAAAAGAATTTTTACAGGCATCTAAAACTGCTTATGAAGATTTAGCTAAGATAATTAAAGAGTTTAAAAAATAACTTTATATTAATATAAATATCTTAAAGGAGGTTAGTAAATGAATAATTTAGATTTTTTATTAGAAGATACTGATATGGATCTTCTGGATATTGTAGAATCAGAAATACTTCAGGAGTATAAAATATCTGATGCTATATTAAATAAGAATAAGCTTAAAGACGAGGAATATGTAAAGAGGCAGATTAAGAATATTAAAGAGAACAATGCTCCTGTTACGCCTGCAGAAGCAATAGCATTATTTGGTACTTCATTTACTGTTGGTTTTGTAACTCTTAATCCTTGGCTTGTTGTATTAGCAAATGCTGTTTTATCTAGGATAATTGCTGGTGGTTTTACTCAAGAAAAATGGGATGAAAAATCTAAGAAGAGAATGTTAGATAGCATAGACAAAGCTATTAAACAGACTGAGAATGCTAAACCTAAGAATGATGAAGATAAAAAGAGATTAGAATCCGAATTAGAAAAATTAAAGAAAAATAGAGAACTTATTGAAAAGAAATTAAAATAAAAAATAAATCCCGTAGAGTTATTATACTCTACGGGAAGTTTTTATTTATTTTTTATAAATATGAGTAACTAATTTCTTTAAAAATGCGATTCTTTCTCTAGAGAAATTGCTAACAACATTTACCATCTGTTCATTCATAAGATCTATTGTATATAACGATGTATCATTTGTAAACTGTTCTCCATCATGCTCCTCATATATATCGCCAAGATGTTTATTTATGTATCTTATTGTAGACTCAAAGTCTTTAAATGTTTTATCTGTTAATAAACTATCCTTGAGCATAATTTTTAGCAATAATTTATCTTTCTTATTAACCGCGTCTATTACCTCTTCTGATATATTTTCATTATTTTTTGAATCTTTTTCCGGTGCCAAAAATCTTAATACTTTCTCATATACTCTAAATGAATACTGCATCTCTTTAATAATTTCTTTATTGATTTTGATAATACCACTACAAATCTTAGTAACCAATTCTTTATACTTATTAAGAGCAGCACTATTATCTTTAGTAGTATTTCTCTTGATTAAAGAATCGATAGTTTTCTTATAGTTATTCATGTTCATTTGATCTGCTTGTAATTGTTTTCTTAAACTTCTTACACGAGTATACATATTCTCATACTGAGATATAACCTCTTTTAAATCATTATATTTAATAACTAACTTAGATTTTGTAGGCTCTTCTAATTCTACATCATATTTTTCTAATTCAGATTCAATATCTTCTACAGATATGTCTTTATACATTAAATCCTTAATATTATAAACAATTTCTTCTAGATATTTAATTCCATCTTCAGACTTATCTAATAAGTAATCTAAATACTGATCATTTTTATTTATAGTATTTAATTCAATATCTAAAGAAATTGATTTCTTTTCATCTGCAGACATATTTTTTAATCTATTTTCAACTTCAGATAATAATTTCTTATTTACAGAGAAATTCTTAATATCAGAAATCACACTTACTAATTTCTTGAAGAACTCAATTACTTTATCAAAAATCTTTTTAAAGAAATTAAGAATAGAATCAGTAATTTTTGATTCATAAATAGCGTATAATTTGTTACTCTCTGTTAAACACTGCATATATTTAGAGCCAAAGATCTCTTCATTGATCTTTTTATTTTCTTCCATCATATCTATCATAGTATTATAATACGAGATATCAATGTCGAACATATGAATTTCCTCCTAATAAAATAATATTACTAAGAAGTTCGATAAAAAATAAACTCCCGTACACTTAGATAGTGTACGGGAAATTTTATAATGACATTAAATCTAATGGTACTTTACTAAAGTATTTCTCATTAATCAACTTTACGGAGTTTGGATCATGAAGATTGATAATATTTATATTATCTACATGAGGACTCATCATATATCTATATAGGCATTGATTGAATCCTATAGCATTCATTCTTAATCCAATTTCAAATTCTTTTAGGTTAGTCTTATTAACCATATTTAAATCATTACATAATCCTTTAATATCATATGCGATATCTGGAATAAACTTATTTTCTAAAGCCTTATTCAGACAC
>JAZOOK010000151.1:0-2599 GCA_045654965.1 Candidatus Coprovivens sp.
AAGTACTATTAAATTCTGTGTAAATATCAATGTTATCGTTAATCTTTCTATTTAACGTAGGTGAAGATATTAATCCTACTAATATATATAATAATGAGATTATGCAAAGAATTAAAAATAATCTATTATTTATAACATATAGAAAGATACTAGAACATATTATGAGAGATATATCTAAGATGATATTGATTAATACTTGTGTAAATAAATCTTTTAATTTATTTAAGTCTTGTACCCGTGTAATTATTTCTCCTGGTGTTCTAGATTTGATAGCATTCAAAGGGAGGTTTATTATATGACTTATAAATTTAGGGATAATAGATAAATCTATATTAGTAGATAATTCTATAGTAATATTATTTCTTAGATGATTTATATATATTTTAAATATATTTATAAATAAGAATATTATAGATATTAAGATAAGGTTGTTACTGTTTATAGTTATTTGATAATGGTAACTAAGTATAATAGATAATATTATTATAAAAGAGTTAGATAGAAGGATTTTCTTTATATATTTTTTATTACTTTGAATAATGTTAATTATTAATTCTTTTATATTATTATTTATTTTGTATAGAGGTATTGTTTTGTATGGAATGAATATAATAACGATATTGGTCCACTCTTTTTTAAATATTTCTATTTCTTTTTTTATTAAGCCTTTAGCTGGATCCATTATATGGATGTGTTGGTTTGTGATTTTATGAATTACTATGAAATGATTTGTACCATTTTCTGTAACTATATGAGCTATACATGGTAATATTATATCTTTACTATGTATATCATTTATCTTTTTACCTATTCCGTTTAGACCATACTTTTTAGCAGCTTTTATAAGGTTGTATGCAGTTGTTCCGTTAGTATTAGTCTTTGTGTCTATTCTTAGTATTTCTAATGGTATATAGCCTTTATGATACTTTATAATTGATTGTAAGCAACATATACCACAGTCTTTTATGTCTTGTTGTTTTACTATAAAATTTCTTGTCATAATTACTCCCTTCACTTTATATATTCTCCATGAAGGTACTGATTTCCTTTTTTTTCTTGAAATTTTTTTATTTTTTTTGTACTTTTTTATAAAAGCAATAAAAAAAGACTAGTTAAACTAGTCTACGTAAGTATCTGGATCTTCTGTTGGTATATTACAATTACCTGTATCAAGTAAGCAATTTGAACAAGCTGTAAATCCCGAATCGTCATATCCGATTAGTGTATCAAATGCAAAATCTAATGCAGTTGGAATTAAGAATATTATTAAACCAGCTATTAGTTTTTTTACTATTAACATGAAACTTCCTTTTAAGTCATCTGACTTACCTGAAGTAACTGTCTTAAATACTGATACCATTGCTGTACCTATTATTATTAAAGGTACTACTATTTTTATTATATTAAGACACATACCTAATATTTTAAATGTTCTTAGTACTCCACCGTATTCACAAAATCTTAATTCATTTGATGTAGCAGCCATTACTATATTTGGAGCTATTGTAAGTACTGATAAAATTATTACTAATAATACTATGTGCTTTGTTTTCATTTATATCACCTATTAATATAATAATATAAATTTAATAATTAGTAAAATAAAAAAGTATATTTTAATATGTAAAGTAATACTATTTATTATATGGAGGAATATTATGATAAATAAGCAAAGTATTTGGTTTACCTTTTTATTTAGTATTATTTTAGTACTTAGTATTTTTTATATTACTATGGATACTGAGAAGTTAGATGAATTAATTATAGATACTGATACTAATGATACTACTTTAGTTGTTAATGAGAGTACAGAGTTAGTTTCTTTAAGAGTTCAAGATGAAGAAGAAACGTTAAATACTATAAATGAGTTACAAGGTATATTACTTGATCAAACTAGTGATTTAACTAAGAAGAATGATGCTTATGAAGAATTGCTTAATATTAGTAATAATAAAAGTATTGAAAGTAATTTAGAAAAGATTATTAAGGATGAATTTAAGTTAGATAGTTTTGTTAAGATAAAAGGTAATAATGTTTCTATCTTTGTTGAGAGTGATACTCATGATTATAAAATGGCTAATGATGTTATAAAAAGAATTAATAAAGAATTTAATAATAGTAAGTATGTTACTGTGAAATTTAGTTAACAACTAAAATATATTTTTCATAAATTATAATGGGAGATATTTATGGAAAGTATATTAACTAGAAGAGAAAAAGAAATTTTTGAATTATTAATTTGTAATTATTCTATTTTAGAAATATCTAAAATACTTAATATTAGTGATAAGACAGTTAGAAATCATATATCTAATGTAATACAAAAGTTAGATGTTAGTGATAGATGTCAAGCTATTATATTATTATTAAAACTTAATGAATTATATTTATAGTTGGCTGGAGGTGTATTTTGTTAAAGATATTTAGTGTGAGAAAGATACTTATTACTTCTCTACTACTTTTAGTTGCTTTAATATTGTATAGTTTTCCAGAGCAATTAGAATCTAATATAGAAGATACTAAATATAATAGTATTAATATTTATTTGATTGATAGTAATAATTATGTTGCTATGACTAGTATTATTTCTAAAGACGAT
>JAZOOK010000152.1:0-11432 GCA_045654965.1 Candidatus Coprovivens sp.
AAAATATTCATTTCTATAATCTATCTCATCATATATCTCTGGATATTGATAATATAATGGTTGTATTAATGGTAAACCAACCTTATGATACTTATAAGCTTCACTATATAAATAAGGTATTAATCTATGTCTTAATTGACAATACTCTCTAACTATACTTTCGGTTTTAACGTCCCATTTCCAAGGTTCTCTCTTATAATAAGTACCATACTTAGCACTAAATCTAAATATTGGACTGAATGTACCATATTGAACATATCTTGCATATAATTCTGAATCTTCAATACCATCTTTATATCCACCAATATCATGACTCCACCAAGACATTCCTAAATTAGAAGAAGTACTATTATAAAAAGGTAATGACTTTAATGTATTCCAACTAACAATAGTCTCTCCACTATAATGTACTGGATATCTATGTGGTGCATAAGTATTAGGTCTAGACAAAATCATTGGTCTTAATCCTTCCATCTTACGATAATCAGTAAAATGATAATAATTAAGAGCAGCATTAGTAAGTTTATCTCTTAAATTTCTATAATTTATCCAAAAGAAATCTATTCCTAATTTATACAACGGATCAATTAACTCATTAAAATAAGATACTGCTAAATCCTTATCAAATACATTGAATGGTATAATTTGCTTATCAGATATCCCAACAGCTTTAGCCACATTATCAAATCTTGGTTCATGAGGGTGAATACCTTCACTTGGATCTAAGCTTAATCCTATTCTAACCCCTCTATCATGCATGTATTTTACAAACTCTGCAGGTTTAGCAAATAACTCTCTATTAAATGTAAAACCCGAATTAAATCTTTCTAAATTACTTTTATCTTTTAAATGCCAGTTATCTCCAAGTAATAAAATACTCATTGGAATCTTATATTTATTAAAGTTTTGTAATAACTTTTGTATATCTTCAAAATAATAGAAATCATTCTTATTCCACCAAATACCTAAAGCATATCTAGGTATTAAAGGAGGCATTCCAGTTAAAGTAAAGTAATTTTGTAAACAACTACCAAAATCTCTATTATACATAAATACATATACGTCTATTCTCTTCTTATCATTATATATAACAGTACCATCTTCAGCTATAAAATTACTTTTACTATCATCAATAGACACATATCCATCAGCAGAATATAATCCTTTAGATTTAACTTCCAAGAAACCTTCTATTTTATTCTTAACATATTTTAAATCTTTTACCTCTGCTTCTTCAACAAATGGATTCTTAGTATTATCTAAATTAAATGGTATACCACTATAATTTCTAGCTTCAGGATGTCCATAATGCCAATCCTTAGAATCAGAATCTAATAACTTAATTCTTAAAACACTATCAGGTGTATATTTATTACCATAAAAAGGTTTTTCCTTTTCATATCTTAAATTAAAATACTTAGTAGTAATATCTAAATATCTTTCATTTTGATCTATTTTCATTTGAGGTATAGGAAAATTTCTAAACTTAACTAACTCAGTTGGTCTATCTTCAAAATATCCTTCTTCACTAAACTCTAATCTTACTAATAAATCACTTAACACAGTAATTCTATAAAATTGTCCTTTAAATACTGCTTGTGGTTTACTTACATTATTTGAATAATCTACTTGAAAATGACTTCCAAATTCTGCCATATCTCTTCACCTATCCTCTTATATCTTACATAAAAAATTATATCATAATTATAACTTCTCTACTATCTATAATTATATCAAATAAAATAATTAAAAAACATAAAAAATAAATGTTATAATACGTCTAGGTGATTACTATGTTTAAATATACATTAGATAATAAAAGATATCATACATTAAATTATTACTTTAAAAATAGATATGGTAAAAAAACATTTAAAGTATCTTTAAATGGTAATTTCTCATGTCCTAATAAAAAGAATGGTAATGGTTGTATATTTTGTTCAAGACTAGGTTCAGGAGACTTCGCTGGTAATAAAGAAAAAGATTTAATAACTCAATTTAATGAAGTAAAAACTATAATGGAAAAGAAATGGCCAGATAGTTATTACATTGGATATTTCCAAGCCAACACTAATACATACGCTCCCCTACCAGTATTAAAAGAAAAATATGAAACAATATTATCATTACCTAACGTAGTTGGACTTAATATTGCTACACGTAGTGATGCAATTACTGAAGAATGCTACGACTATTTGGAAGAACTATCTAAAAGAACTAACTTAATAGTAGAACTTGGTCTTCAATCAATTCATGAAAAAACTCTAAACTTTATAAATAGAGGCCATGACCTAGCTAACTTTGAAACTGCTGTAAAAGAATTACAAAAACGTAACATAGAAACTGTTGTACACATTATTAATGGCCTTCCAGGTGAAACCAAAGAAGATATGATTAACACAGTAAAATACCTTAACAACTTAAAAATAGATGGTATTAAAATTCATATGCTTCATATAATAGAAGATACTAACTTAGCTGACCACTACAAAGAACATCCATTCCATATTCTTACTAAAGAAGAATATATAGATATAGTAGTATCACAACTAGAATATCTATCTCCTGAAATAGTAATACATCGTATTACAGGAGATCCAAAAAAAGAAGATCTTATTGAACCAACTTGGTTATTAAAAAAATTCTGTGTACTAAATGACATAGATAAAGAATTATTAAAAAGAGATACTTATCAAGGAAAAAAAGTAGAGAACTAATTCTCTACTTTTTATTATGTATTAATAACTTTTTTTAAAGTCTTATTAGGTTTTCTATATCTATAAGTAACAGTACTATCATTAGTTTCTATAGGTAAGAAACCAACGCTTACAACAGTCTCTCTAGATATTTCATTATCTCTTCTTAATATAATAAACAACTCATTCATATTAGTACATTCTATTATCTTAGATAATGCCTCAGAACCATATCCATTACCTTTAAATCCTTCATATATCATATATTCCATAATACCATTACATTTAACTGATATATGACCTATTTCAGTATTATCATCCCTTTTATTTATTGAATAAACAACAGAAGCAAAATCCGGATTATTCTCTTTAGTTAAAAATAATCTATCAGTACAAATACTATCTGTATAACCAGCTTCATCAAACTTCTCTAATGATTTCATAGTACTATCTTTTAAATCAAAACATAATACAGTATCAGGATTTAATAATTGTGAATAATCATCTTCCTTAGTCATTTCAACTAAAGCCATACAGTAAGCTCTTAACTTTCTAAAATGTTCCCTATCAAAATGAAATCTTAATTCTTGTTGAACTGTTATATATTCAATTAAATCTGTACCACATTGCTTACTTCTTGCGTGACAATCACAAGCCATTTCAAGCAAATCCATCTCAGACATATCATTAGGATTATCATAATATTCAGGATGATGTGAATTTCTTTTCCAATGTAATTTAATAGCATTAACTTGTTCAGGACTTAACACATGTTTAATATTTTGCATATCATCCATTTGATCTACAATACTAGCAAGCAACATAAACTCTTCTGTATTTTGTATCTTAGACATATCATGTACAGAACAACGGCCGATTAATCTTATCGCATCGACACTTCTATTACGATGAATTAAATATCTAGATAAATACTGACCACTTCTCATTACACAAGCTCTATGTACTAAAGTATCATTCATCTCTTTTGATAACTTATCAGTATCAATATTTCTCATTTCGGCCTCCATAAAATATATCAAGTATTATACTAGAAAAATAAAAAAGGTCAAATAACCTTTTTTTATCTTATAAAAATATATATACAATAAACTGCATAAAACATTAACATTGAAATACCTTCATGTTTCTTAATCTTTAAATCATTAAACATAAATAATACACCAATACAACCTACTATTAATATCATTAAATCTATAACAGATTCTATTCCTATATTTAAAGGACTTATAAAACTAGTAGTTCCTAATATAAATAATATATTGAAGATATTACTTCCTATAACATTACCTACTGCTATATCATTTTCACCTTTATATAAAGCTACTAATGAAGTACATAATTCTGGTAATGATGTACCAATAGCTACTATTGTAAGACCAATAAATCTTTCACTCATTCCCCAAGCTTGAGCAATTAATGTAGCATTATCAACAGTTAAATCACCACCAAATACTACCATTGCTAAACCGATTATAACAAAGATAACATCTTTTACATTAAACTTAGTTTTTTCTTGTTTCTCAGTACTTTCAACTTTAGCACTTTTTATCATATTGTATAAGTAGAATCCTAATACAACTAATAATATTAAACCACTTAATCTACCTAATACTAAACTATCTCCAAACGCAAAACTTACTAATATTAATACAAGTAATAATATTGCACAAAATACAGATAATTTATAATCCTTACATATAACTTCTTTTTCTGCAACAACATCTTTAAATAAAGACGTAATACCTAATACACATAATAAATTAAATATATTAGATCCAACTATATTAGATATAGCTATATCTGCATTATTATTTATTGCTGCAGTAATACTAACAGCTGCTTCTGGAGCAGATGTACCAAAAGCTACTAAAGTTAAACCAATTATTATAGTTGGTATCTTAAAATACTTAGCTATATTTGAAGCACCACCAACAAACATATCAGCCCCTTTAATTAATAAAACAAATCCAAGAATTAGTAATAAATATTCCATAAACACTCTCCTTTACAACAAAAAAAGACTTCTATACAACACGTGTATAAAAGTCTCGTAATTTAAATTATATGCGGATTGTTAATCGATATGACGCACATAATCCCTTAACGGGTTACTACTCCCTTTTTTGAATACCAAAACATCTTATCACATTATAATATGCTTGTCAAAATATTTTTTATATATTTTAAAAAAACACCCTAAGGTTTTTTTGTTCCTTCTATCAAAGTCTTAATATGTCTTTCATCTAAACTATTTTGATAAGTAATACCAAATAAATCTAATACATCTTCTAGTGTTTTTTTACCACTAATGACACTTTGTAATTCCCATAATATATTATTCTTTTCTATATCATCACCAATATAATAATTACTAAATAAATGAAATGCTTTAACTGTAGATACTATATACTTACAAGCTATTACATTATGCCATAATCCATCTTCAGTAACATCACTACCATATAAAAAATTATATAAACTATGAAACTCTATTAAAAACATATTTATTCTATTCTTTAATGCTTCTCTTAACAAGACAACACCATTTTCATAAGCATAAACTAATTCCATAAATATACTTAATAATTCACTATTATAATAATCTTTTACTATACCTTTAATACTTTCTAATTGTGTATGAACAATTTCATGTACGTAACATACACCTGTCATATCATTAGTCTTATTACCTAACTCTATACTCTTAAAAAATAATTTCATATGTTTTAAGAACTCAGGATCATCACTAATATTAGTACATAATGATACATTACCATAATAATATGGTTCAGCAACAAACCTAACAGGTAATTCAAAAGGATCAACAAGTCTACCTACTCCGTTATATAACTTTATTAATTCTTTTTCACTTCTAACCATTCTACCATGTAACTTTAACTTAATAATAGTTTCATCAGCATATGGAATACTATGTAAAATAAACTTATTTCTTAAGAACACTTTAGATTCTTTAAGTATAAGTTTGGGTTGTTTATAAGAAGCTTTAAATCCACTCTTTTCATACTCTTCATCTTTAGCTAACATTACAGCTAAATCAATTAATTTATCACTTAATTGAAGTAACTTTATATCAGTATCATGACCATGTATCAACATATTAGCTATAATTATTTCTTCTTCGGTCATGGTTTTAACACCTTCTTAGGTCCTTCTTCACCATCTAAATTAAGATTATCTAATTCAGTCATCGTCATACGTTCCATCAATACTTTATTTATAACTACTTTCAAATCTTTCTTAAATCTAGCACTACCAAAAGATAATATCTTACTTTGATTAGCATAAACTTCTCTTCTATTTAATCCAAACATTTCACAAAAATTCATACTAAGTAATACTTCATTCATAGCTTGTTGATAATCAAAGTCATTTCCATAAGTACTATCTTTTTCTTTTTTACTAACCCATTCTCTAACAATCTCTACACATCTATAAGATAAATTATCTTCATAATCATACCAACATTCACATATTTCATCTAATTCATCTATCAAACTACTTAATAAATGTGGATGATCAAATACATAATAACTTAAACTTTCATCTACACCATATAAATTTCTAATAAAGAATGCTTCTAATCCTTCTGCATATATATTCTCTGGACTATCACAATGTTTATGAATTAAATCTTCAAAAGTACCACAATGATTCTTATGATATAACTCATCCATTAATCTCTTAGCAAAATAATCTAATATATTCTTTCTACCTTTATAATCATCCATTAATATAGAAAAACCCAATTCAGATACATCATCAAATTGATCTTTAACCATCATAACATGTAACAAAAAAATACTATAAATACCATTTAATCTATTTGTATAAAACTCATAATACGGATGTCCTTCTGGTACATATTGACCTAACAACATACATAATTCTATATATTCAGGATTACTATTAATATCTTCAGTAGGAATATGTTTTACATAACTTTCTGCTACTTCATCTATAAAATCAAAATCATCACAAAATATATTTATTACTTCAGTAATAAAATCAAAATTACAATATAACTCTAAAGAACACTCATAATATAAATTCTTATTCTTAGTTCTTCTCATTTCATCTAGTATTTGATTCATATCCATAGTATCACTTCTTTGATTATATACTATAACATAACCCAATAAAAAAAAGTAGATAAATCTACTTAATTTTCTTCTCCCATATCATTCTTATTCCTTTTAATGATAATGTTGATAAAGTAAAACCAATAACTGGTACTAAACTACTTAACCAAATATTACTAGTCTTACTAATTATATAAGAATATATAACTACTATTACATATGTTAATAAACATATACATATTCTTCTAGTTAATGAAGTTTCCCATTTCTTATCTAGTTCAACTCTTTTATTACGTTCTTTAATTTCTTTTATTTCTTTTTCTAAATTTTTCATTATTATTTACTACCCTTCTTAGCTTTTTCTATTTCATAATCATATGTCTTAGGTATTAATTTTAATGCAGTAGCAAGTTCTTCACCTAAGAATTCTTTCCAATCCTCATATTCGTAATCATCTACTATCATAATTTCTTGCATAGCACCTAACATGGTTTCTATAGCTTCCTTAATACCTTCTACATCTTTATAATACTCTAATTTTTCATACAATGCCACAAACATAGTAATTGGATTATCATAACTATATCCATCTTTGTTCATGATTCTTAATATTTCTTTTATTTTATCTTCACTAATACCTAATTTAATCATTAATCCTACACAGTATATTTGTAAATCTAAAGTTAAAGGACTAACAACACTCATAGTAGTTAAATCAAAATATTGTCTTAATTCTCTTTCAACTAAATTATATTCTCTTCTGCTTATAGTTGATTCTTCTAACTTATTTTGTTTACTTTCTTGTGAATAACTTACTACTACTTCACGCTTTTCTCTTTTTTCTAATTCTCTAACTAATAAATTTCTAAATATCATAATTAGATTTTCACTTAATTCAAAACTTCTTAAATTATCTAAGAATATTTCAATATCTTCTCTAGTAAAACTATCTAACTTATCAAAATAATGTTCTTTAATTAATTTATGTGCATTTATTACTGGAGCAATATCTAATGGATATAAATCAGAATATGTTTTAAATTCTTCTAATCTATTTTTTTCATCTTCAGTTAATTCTGATTCTTCTTTATTCTTTAATCTTCCATATTCATCAGTTCTAACAAATTCTAAGAACTCATCTCTAGTCATATATTTAAATTCATAATTATCTATTTGCTGTATATCAAAACATTTTGCATCTTGATGGGTAATATTAGTACTTAAATTCTTTTCAAGTAATCTTACCAAAATAGCAAACTTACCTTTAGCATTTAAAGGAGATTCTTCTAACATTTCAGATAAATAATTAAACTGAATATATATTTCACCATGTAAATCCCATTCTTCTCTTGGAACACTTAGTAATCTTCTCATATTCTTTCTTTCAGTAATTCTCATTATATCTTTTTCATCTTCAGGTAATAATTCTTTTACCATTCTTTTAACTGCTCTTTTAAATATACCTTCTTGTATGTCTTCAATAGATTTATCTAAAAAATTAATAAATGTTTGTAAATTTCTATCCATTATAAATCCCCCTTTTTTAGTAGCATATAGTATAAAAGTATGACCTATTTTTGTCAAATTTAAAAAGCTTAAATCCCTTTAAGCTTTTATTTATTATCTAACCCTATAGTTGCTTCTATTGGTATAGAAAAACAAATTCCTTTACCAGTAGTTTTAATACCTGCTTCTTTAGTTATAGCTTCCATTACTTTAGTCTTATCTTTTTCTTCAACTATATTAAGTACAACATCTCTTTCTTGTTCAATATTAAAACCTAATATTTTAGTAGGTATTACATCACTTAGACTTCTACCTTTCATAACAGTTCCTCCATTACAACCACACTTCTTAGCAGCAGTCATAATCTTCTCTAAGTAACCTTCATAAACTATTGTAATTATTAAATGATATTTTTTACTTTTAGTCATATCATCATCTCCCACTACATCTATTTTATTAAAACTTTCTGATAAAAATTTATTTGAACTAGATATCGGTAATATAAAACCAATACCAGTTCCTTCCTTTTCTAAATGAAACATATTATTTAGTTTTTCTAACGATTTATTTTTTAAGTTCTCTGGTATTATGGCTAAAAATAATTCTTTTTTAGTTTCAGCTAATCCAAAGTAATCTAATACACTTGGTGATGCAGTACCAGAAGCACTAGATACAGTTTTAAATTTAATACCTAATCTATTAAGTAAACTATTAGCTTTCTTATGCATACCTTCATCAAGTATCAAACATAACAATTTTATATTAACCATACCTAAACCTCCCATTCATATTCAACAATACTATCATCAAGATTTTCAACTCTAGTAAGTAATCTAGTTTTAAATTCATAGAATAAACCAGTAACTTCAACAGTAATTATTGGAACTAAAGATACCATAGACGCTAATCCAAATGCATCAGTATATACATTACCACCTATTACATAACAAGCCCCTATTGCTATAGGAAGTAAGAATGTTGTAGTAAGTGATCCTCCAGTAGCTCCACCAGCATCAAATGCTATAGCTGTAAATACTTTAGGTATAAAGAATGTAAGTATTAAAGCAATTCCATAACCAATTAAAGCATATATCATAAATGATGTACCAGTAAACACCCTATGCATAGCAAGACCAGCTGCTATAGCAACACCTATTGCTAAAGAAATTTTTAATAACCCTTTAGAAATACCACCTTCAGTAAATTCTTCTACTTGATCAATAAGTATAACAACTGCTGGTTCAGCAATAGCTATAAAAAACGCTAATAACATTATAATAGGTATTAATAAATTTCTATAATCAGTACCACCTATAAATTCACCAATATAATACCCCATATTTAAGAAACCTACATTAGAAGCTACCAAGAATATAGTTAACCCAAATACTGTAATAATAGTACCCAAAGTTATCTTATGTAATTCAATCTTACTAGTTCTCTTAGTTATTAATTGATATATTAAAAATACTAATAATATTGGTGCTATCGCCAACAATACATCTTTAAAACAAATACCTATTTGAGTTATATAATTACTAAAACTAAAATTAGTATATATTGAATTATCAAAAGACATTCCACCTTCATAATTCATAAATAATCCCAACAACAATACCATTATAATAGGACCTGTAGAAGCTAATGCAACTAATCCAAAACTCTCTTCCTTAGCTTTACTATCTATCCTATTTGCAACTAAACCCATACCTAATGTAAGTATAAAAGGAATACTTATAGTACCAGTAGTAACTCCTCCAGAATCAAATGCTACTGGAATAAAATCTTTAGGTACAAATAACATTAAAATAAATATTGCTATAAAACTAATTATTAATATGATATTTAAATCTAAACCAAATAATGACCTTGCACTTGCAAGTGCTGTACACACTCCTACACCTAAACTAATAATAATGATTAATAACCAACTTGGTATAGAAGTTAACTGTTCAGCAAGAACTAACAAATCAGGTTCTGCTATTGTAACAACAGTACCTATAATAAAACTAACAACAAGTATTAATATAACTTTCTTACTTCGAACTAAATCTTTACCTATTTTTTCTCCTATTAATTCCATAGATAATTCTGCTCCCCAAGTAAATAAAGCAGAACCAAATATTAATAGAATTGCACTGATTAAAAAGGACACTAAAACTCCTGTATCCACAGGTATAATTAAAGTAATAATTTGTACAATAAAAACTATAGGTAATATAGTTAATGCTGCATCATGTAAATTTCTTTTAAATTCCTTTATCATACATAACCTCTATTATTCTTCATAATATATTATACCAAAATAAAAAAGAAAAAACACTTATGTTTTTTCTTCTTATTTTAATAAATAAAATATTTATGTTCTGTATATTCTATTATCTTAATCAAATCTTTATGTTCTAATGACATAGTCTTATTTATTACATTAGGATGATGTAATACTTTTTTATCTTCTAAATCTTTATCAATTATTATAGTAACTTTATTATCTTTATCATTAATAACTGCTAATGGAGTAACTCCACCCTTATCAAGATTCAATAATTCTTTAAGCTCATCATCTTTACCAAAACTTAATTTAGAAACATTTAAGTACTTAGCTAATTCTTTTAAATCAGCTCTCTTATCTTCTCTTAAAACATATACATAATAATTACCATTCTTATCTCTTAAGAATAAATTCTTACTACCTATACCTTCTATTTGTTCTTCTATTTGATTAGCTTCTTCTATAGTATATACAGCTTCATGTTCTATTTCATCATAAGTTATTTCTAACTTATTTAATATTTCATATAAATTCATTTAAACTACCTTCTCTTATCTAATACTTTAAGTTTAGGTTGATATTTTTTGATAGCTTTCATGATTTTACTTTCTAATTCAACTGGATAATGAAAAAATAACAATTCATCCTTTAATATAAAAATTATTGAATAATAACCAATTACAACATAATCAATCTTATTCCAAGCATAAAATATCTTATTTTCTTTATTTGAATCTTCAAATCCTTTTTCGTTAAATTCTAATATTGAATCACCAACACTAACAGCATTAGCAAATCTTCTAAAATAAATAAAGTAATATAAAATATAATAAATAG
>JAZOOK010000153.1:0-4026 GCA_045654965.1 Candidatus Coprovivens sp.
AGATTTTGAAACACTTAGTAAATTTAAGAAGACAGCTTTAATAAAAGATCCACGATGTAAAAGAATCATCCACAAAGGAGAATGGGAAAAAAGGGGGAAAGTAATCATTTCCAGACCACCAACTCCAGAATCCGAAGAGGAAGTAAAAAAACTAATTTTAAGTATAAAAGGCAATTAAGCCTTTTTTTGTGTAAAGGGAAAACACCATATAGAGTAAAGAGATAATCAAATTGATATTTTTTATAGATGAATTGTTAATTAAAGTGTAACAAGAATGTAAACACAATAAAAAAACTTAATAATAAAATGTAAAATGTGGTATTATATTAATGTACTCAAAAAAGTACTATATATGCCGAGGTAGTTGTAACGTTAGAACGTACGCTTTGTTTGTGTAAGGTGGCTTGTTTAACTCAGTCCCTCGGCACCATATTTAAAATAAAAGACCTAAAAGGTCTTTTTTTATCCAAAAAGCATAGTTTTTGTACCCAAATAATATATTCTTTGATATAATAACATATATAGACTAGGAGAGATTATTATGGATCAAACAAATTTAGATGAACAACTATATATAGTATCCCTTGATAATGGTATCCGTAGAGAGGAACCAATAACAATCAATGTATTAAATAGTTTTAAAGATGGTTCCCAATTAGTTCAACTAAACAATTCAGTATTAGGAGTTTATAAATCTAACAGTATCAATGCATTAGCAAATGTAGATGATTATGAAATTATAAAAGCAGATATAGCTGAATTATTAGATATAGATCACGAAGAAGCAAAAAGAATAGTTACAGAAGATAAAAACGTAGGTGTTTTTACATTATTAAATTATAGTAAAAATATTGAAACAAGAATATCAGCAACAACAGTAATAAATCATATTATTGAATATATCAATAAAGGTGTAATAGTTGGAGAAGATGCTGAATGGTTAACTAAAGTTCTTCAATACCCAGGTATTTCTAAAGGAAATGCTATAAAAGATCCAGAACAAATCGAAGATATCATTAATTTAGGAACATATGCTTTAATTAAAGAAATAGAATTACAAACAGGAGAAACTTTAGATAATAAAGTAAAAGATGCAATCAAAAAGCATTATATCAGAATGATTCTATTTGATTATTTAATAGATAGAAAATATCGTGGATTAGATTATTGTTTAATAAGTAAAGTAAACGATCAATCAAAACCAATATGGAAAGATGCATATTTAAGTCCTATATCAGTATCAAATAGTATAGATAAAGACTTCTTAGTAGGAGATAATGAATATGTACTAAATAATAAACTTGTAGATAAAACAATTCTATTAGAAGTATTATTTAACAAACATTATAGAGAAATCAAAAAAATGACTGAGTCATTAAATGATGCTAAAAAACTATATGCAGATGCAATTAGTAGAATTATTTATAACAATATTCCATTAGAAAAAGCATCAGTACTAGAAGATTCATTAATTAAAAACTTAGAAACAATATCTAAGACACAAGAAGATAAAGAAGGAAAATTAAATAAAGAAGAAAAGACTAATAAAGTAGAAAGAACAATGGCTACACAAAGCTTAAATGTTAGAGTAACTGCTAAATTAGACTTAATTCAAAAGAAATATCCAATCAATCCAAAACAACATCCTGAACTACTAGAAAAGAAAAAAATAACTGAAGAAGATATTAAATTAATAGTAGAAGAAGAAAAGAAAACTTCAGGTGGATTTGCTGCTACTACAATGATAATTGCATCTATTGCATTAATTTGTGGTATTGGTATTGGAATTGCATACGTATTAATGACATTAGGGAACTAACTATTAGTTTCCTTTTTATTGCACAAAATTAGAAAACATTATAAAATAAAAGATAGAAAAGGGCGGTTTATATGGTTAAGAAAAAACAACAAAAGAATAAATTTAACTTAATCACTATAGTTATAATAGTATTCTTAATATTAACTAATATAATTCTTCTATCTGCATGTCTAACTTTAAAAGAAAAAGACATTGATACACAAGAAATATTATTTACTAAAACAGAAGAAGAATTCAACCCAAATAAGAAGTATTATGCAACATTAAAATATAGTAAATTCAAAACATTATATAAAAGTGATAAAGTAACAACTATTGCAATAGTAGACAATTCTACAACAACATACAATAAGTTTATAGAAATGATAAATAAAACAGCATATTACAAACAAACAAAAATATATTTGTTAAAGGTAAATACGTTATCAAAGAAAAATGAAACAGCATTCTATAACTTAGATGATAGATTTAAAGATTTAGAATCAAATTACATAATTACAGTAAGTAACAAAAAAATATTATCAGTAACAACATTCGATAATCAAGAATTAAATAAAATAATAGAAGGATTAGGTGAATAAAATGGGAAAAGTATACGATCAAGTAGCAATGTTCAAAGCTAAATATCCAGGAACAATAACATGGTGGAGATTAAAAAAACATGCAAAAGTAATAGAAGATCATATTAATCCAGATGAAGAACCATTATTTTCATTTGCTGGACAAAAAACACCAGAAACTTGGGATTTCTTTTCAACAGCGGTATTAACTGTTACAAATAAAAGAATCATAGTAGGTCAAGATCATATTTTAACAGGTTATACTCTTAACTCAGTAACTCCTGATATGTATAATGACTTAGAAGTATATGCAGGTATTCTTTGGGGAAGAGTAACTATTGATACTGTTAAAGAAAAAATAGTCTTTACCAACATCGATAAAAAAGCCTTAGCGGACATTGAAACAGGTATATCTCAACATATGATGGAAGAAAAACAAAAATACGGAACACTAAACGAAAAAAAGAAATAGAATAAATGGAGAAGACTATGAAAAAAAAGTATAGACTAAAAAAGAGTGCTATTACTATTCTAGTTATCTTCATTTTTTTAATATCATTTTTAATATTATCTTTATTTAATACAAAATCATACAGTGTAGAATACAATATATTCGAATATGATATAAGTGAAAATTACGATAAAGAAAAACAAATATATTACTTTGAAATAACAAAAAATGATATAACATATCCTTTTGTTTATGAAAGTGAATATCAAAAAGAAAGAAAAATAATAAAAGATATTAAAGAATATAAAGAAGATAATTATACATGTTTAAAAGTAGATGGAAGTTTAGTAAAAGCATATCCATTATGTAGTTATAAAAAACAATTAATAGACTATCACTTAGTACCAGACTCAATAAAAGAAAAGATATCTGAGTACTTAAAAACACCATCACTAATAGAAAAGAAAGATAATCATTATGAAATATATAACTCAGAAGAAAAACTATTAGTATGGTCTTATAAAGGTTTTAACTACATAACAGGAGATAAAATAAAGAAAATAAATATATTTAAAGATGACATATATGAAATACCACTTGCTACTAAAATAAACAATTGTATTTTTATACCTGACTATGAACAAAAATATAATTTTAATAAAGCATATATTTTAAACTTAGAAAATTTAGAAGTAGAAGAGTGGAATCTAAAACATGAAATATCATTTGATAGTTACATACTAGGTACTCATGATAGATCAATATATTTAATAGATAAAAAGAATAAAGTTGAATATGAACTAGTACCATCAAAGAAAAAAATGCGTACCATAGCTAAAAAAAATCAACAAGGTACACTTTATAATAAAAATTCTACTCATACAGAACCAATGAGTAAATTAGTTACTCAAGAATATACTTTCACATATGAAAGAATATATAACTATATTCTAGAAAATGACAAATTATATTTAACTTATTTAGATAATAATACAAAAATAAAAGTAACTGATCAAAACATAACATCACTTGTATATCAAAATAATGACAATGTTTACTATCTTATTGAAGATACACTATATAGATATAATCTTAAATATGGTGAAGTAAAACTAATGAAATATGGTGAATGGAATATAAACTATAAAAATTTAATATTTATTAATAACTAAAATTTAAAATAAACATATCTTATA